>JANXVV010000602.1 GCA_025351525.1 Humisphaera sp.
CTTGCTCGGTGCCTCTTGGCAGATGAACTGCGCCTGTGTTCGCGGCCCATTCATTCGCCACTGGTGAGTTTGACCGGATTTCGTCGAGAACTCGGGTTTGACGAAATTTCCCTTGTGCTTCAGCTTCGAGTTGCAGCACACGAGACTCAGAGTCGAGAGCTTTGATCGGTCGGCCATGCGAACGGATTTTGCATGACCCGCTCCCCCGCGTCACGACATTCTTGAAACCCCGTCTTGAAAAAGGCGGGGTTTCTTTTGCGCGGAAGTGGGGAAGTTGGAAGAAGTGAGTAAGTGGTTAGTGGGGAAGTTGTTAGTAAATGCGATTCCTTACTGGCAACCACCGGTCTCGCATTTTTAACTTCCTCACTAGCCACTTCCCCACTAACAACTTCTTCCCTCAATTGCTTCCCCCCGCCCCTCTCGCTATAGTGCCGCGAAAATATTAACCAACGACTTTGATGACGGGATTCCATGAACGAGGCTGCCAATACTTCTGACCTTTCCATCCCCCCCGCCGTAGCCGCGCCCGTCAAAGCATCGGGCGGTTTGCAGGGTGTCATTGCCGCGCCGAGTTCGATCTGCTTTATCGACGGCAATGAAGGTCGTTTGGTCTACCGGGGTTATGAGATCACCGACTTGGTCGGCCAGATCAGCTTCGAGGAAACCGCCTTTCTGCTCTGGGATGAAAAGCTGCCCAACGCCGCTGAATTATCGAGCCTGAAGCAGGATTTGGGATCGTCGATCGCCCTTCCCCCGCATGTGATGGCTTTGCTTCGGACGCTTCCTCCCAAAACCCAGTTGATGGATGCCTTGCGAACCGCGTGCAGCGCGCTCGGTGCCCTGGACCCCGACCTTTTAAGCAATGATCGCCCTGCCAATCGTCGCAAAGCGGTGCGTCTGACAGCGCAGTTGCCGACGATTGTCGCTGCGTTCCATCGTCTGCGGGGCGGTTTGGAACCGATCGCGCCGGATCCCAAGCTGTCGATCGCCGCAAATTTTCTGTACATGCTTAACGGGAAGCGGCCGCACGAGACGCTGACGCGCGTGCTGGATGCGGCTTTGGTTCTTCACGCCGAGCACGGGTTCAATGCCAGCACCTTTGCGGCTCGGGTGACGGCCGCGACGCTGGCGGACATGCACGCCGCCATCACCGCCGCCATTGCGGCGCTCAAGGGTTCGCTGCACGGTGGGGCCAATCAGGAAGTGATGGAACTGCTGCTTCAATGCGGCGACGCCGAGGGGGCGGAGAAGAAAGTCCGGGCCATGCTCGCCAACAAGGAAAAGGTGCCAGGCTTCGGTCACCGGGTGTATAAGACGTTCGACCCGCGCGCCCATTTCCTGCGGAAGATGAGCCGTGAGCTGGGTGAGGCCGCCGGCAATACCAAATGGTATGAAATGTCGGAGCGGTTGATTCCCATCCTGCACGATGAGAAAAAACTCAACCCCAACGTCGATTTCTTCTCGGCCAGCGCCTACTACACAATGGGCATCCCGATCGATCTGTACACCCCGATCTTCGCCATCGCCCGCGTGGCGGGATGGACGGCTCACGTGATGGAGCAACACTCGAACAACCGGATCATTCGCCCGCAGGATGATTATACTGGGCCGTTTGGGTTGAAAGTCGTGCCGATCGCGCAACGGGCGTGACCACTTCCAAGAACATCGATGAACATACAAGCCGAGGGCGTCGCCTACGGCTTCCGCCCTCGGCTTGTATCAACTCCAAATATCAATCCCCGCCCAACACCGCGTTCGCCAGGCGCTGGCCCAATGACGAGGGCCGCGTCGCCGGGGGTTTTTCTTTTTCCTTGACCAGCGTTGCCAGTTGCGCCCGGGCCATCTCCGCTTCCTGCCGCACTTCCACCAACTGCCCCTCGGCCCGGGCGGCGGATAAACGGGCACGCTCCACATCCGACCGAAGCTGCAACTGCTCCCGACCCAACACCTCGGATTGATCGTTGGCGATCATCACCTTGTCACGCAATGCCTCCGCCTGCTGCTCGGCCTTCGTCACCTTCGTGGTGGTCCAACCGACCGCCACGACGACACCCGCCGCCAATCCGGCGACCACGCCCCATCCCCATCGGGCGCTCGTTCGCGCGGTGCGGACTTCATCGCGGACAATGGCCGTCGATTGCTGAATGACGCTGATCGCCATCTCCGCACGGCGAGCGCGATCCTCGGCTAAAATCAACGCGGTGCTCGTTTCGACATCGGCCCCCGGCGCGCTGGTGGCAGCAACGGTGTGTCGAACCGTCTGCTCGTAGTTGGCGTGATAACCGGGGGCATCGGCACCGGTCAGTTCCCCTTCGATGGTCTCGACATTGACCGCCGATTCAGGCAGACAGATGTAGACTTCCCGCCGACCGTTGTGAAGTCGGCTTTCCAACTCCCCTTTGGCAATACGGCGGGCGATGGTGCGGGTGGAAATTCCCAGTGTGACGGCGGCTAATTCAACGGTCTGCCAAGTGTAGGCCATGGGGCACTCCTTTGCGTGTGGCGGGGGAAACGCATCCATGCGCTTCACTTCAAGGGCTACTCTACACAACTTTATCGGACACTGGCAAGGGTGGCAGACAGAGAATCTCGACAAAAAAAGTTTCCATCACGCCGTGATCGAAGCCGCAGGCGACGATCCGGATTCCGCGGGAGGTTGAATCTGAAAGCAGGTTCTGCGAATGATGATCGCAAAATTTTTTGCGTGTAGTTCCCACGTTGCCTGAAAATTCGCACTACTATTTTAGACACGCGTTCGACGCGGAATCCGGGTCGTCGCCTGCGGCTCCGATCCCGGCGTGAAAAAGCTAATTACGCTTCCAGCGCGATCCGAAGTGACCCTCCTGCGCGATCCAAACATATCTGACCCTCTGAAGATTCCACCCCTCTTTGCACCATGACAATCGCCAACTTCACATGTCCCCCTGCCGCCTTCAATCGTTCCATCGCCTGCTCCCGTGGCAGACCGGTGACAGTCGACACGATCCTGGCCCCCCGATCCCACAATTTCTGATTCGTCGCCCGCAGATCGACCATTAGGTTGCCATGCACTTTCCCCATCTGCACCATCGCCAGGGTTGTCAGCATGTTGAGTACGAGCTTTGTTGCGGTTCCCGCTTTCAGCCGAGTCGAACCGGTGATGACCTCCGGCCCGGTGAGCGGACGGATGATGACATCCACCTTCGGCTCGTCCGTCACCGGTTGCACGCAGGACAGGAAAATCGTTTTGGCCCCCCGCGCGATCGCCCGCCGCAAGGCACCGTGGACAAACGGTGTCGTGCCCCCGGCGGCAATCCCCATCGCCACATCGTTCGAGCCCAACCGCTTCTCATCCACCGCCGCCGCCCCGGCTTCCGCATCATCCTCCACCCCTTCCTGCGCCCGGAACATCGCAGCCTCGCCGCCCGCAATCACACCCTGCACCTGTTCAGGTTCGACTCGAAACGTAGGTGGACATTCGGAGGCGTCCAACACCCCCAGTCGTCCGCTCGTGCCGGCCCCAAAATAGATCAATCGCCCGCCTGCTTTGAACGCCGTGACGATCAACGCGATGGCTCTTGCGATGTTAATTTTCTCCGTCCCCACCGCCGCCACCGCAATCGAATCCTGCGCGTTCATCATCGCCACTGCGTCTTCAGTTGCCATCGCATCCAGATTCATCGACTCTGGCAAACGCAGTTCCGTGAGCAGGTGGGAGCGATCGTTCATCATGCGACCTTTCCGGATTCTCCGTGACCCGATCCAATTGCCGGAGTTCGATCCAAGTTGACCGGCTCATTTTCAACCGGAGTGGCACCGTTGATTGCACGGCAGTTAAACAGGCCAATGAGAAGTGTCAGTGCGGCAAGAAGTCGAAAGTTCGCGAAAACTGTCCTCGTCAGCGCATCGGCCATGGCCTGTAATGATGATTGAAAACCCACCCAGACATAGAAGAGCATCAGCATGGTTCCAGCCGCGCCGCACAAGATTAGGAGCCTGCCAAACTGCTTCTGCTTCAGGACTGCCCACCCGCCGGCGAACAGGAGGAGGCCGCATGCGCCGGCCAGAAAATCGTGCAGTGTTCCTTGCGGACTGGAATACCAGCGCGAAGCCGACGTCCAGGGAATCGCCGTCTTTATGAAAAGCGAATACGCAATTAAAAAACCCGGTCCCACCGCGCCAATCGCCATTGCGGCAACCGCACCGGAGTTGCGGACATGATAGAGGCCTCGAGCAACATGAGTTGCTACTGCAGATTCTGACGAAGTTCCGATTGTGTCGGTCGTCCCATGTTTAGAAGGTAGGGTGCCGAAGCAAATTTTTTCCTGCGAACTCCCAAACAGCATTCGACTAGCGGGATTTACCGCCAAGCTTAAGAGCAACGCGGGAATCGCTGAATCAAAGACAGCACGCGGGATGCACGCAAACACGATCATGAAATGCAACTGAAACTGAGTATCCTTTGCCTGTCCCCAAGTCGGCCCGGTCCACTCAACGAATATCAAGGTAACTAGCGAGATAATCCAAGCGAGCAGAAGGCCGATACACCCCCACTCAAGTGTCCTCGCCGCTGCCGGTTTGCGAAGGAAGCACCACCATGCAGCCCACATGATGGCAAGCGAGGATGCTCCATTTACGCTCCAGACTAAAATTTCGATCACATTCGTCACACCCCGAGTCGAGTGTCCGGAATATACGTCCTGAAACAAACCTAATGCAACTGAAAATGAGGCACCGAACAAAATTGTGCCAGCCACTCCCACTACCGCGGCCGCGCCGGCGATCCAGTAGATAACAATCAACCAATTGAGCCGGTCGGATGACGACGAACCATAGTTAAGCGGCAATCGGGGACGTGAAGAAACGGAGTCAGATGAGTTTGAACTATTCATTGGCAAAGCCGCTTTTCAAAAACGTAATCTACCCGCAATCGAAAATAATGTCAGGAGAATGGAAGAAGGTTTTGTTGATCCCCCCATTGCCGTGCCGTCGAAATCGCATATTCCGCCCTAGTGTTCAGTCACACTTAAAATATCGGGTGCCACAGGTCGCGGTACTCCGAGACCTGTGCGTTTGGATCGCCGGA
>JANXVV010000638.1 GCA_025351525.1 Humisphaera sp.
GAGACCTGTGCCTGCCTGGCTGAAAGGCACAGGTCTCGGAGTACCGCGACCTGTGGCACCCACTCCGGACACTGAGGTCACGGCGAGCCTGTTTCTGATGAACGCGTGCCTTTGGCACAGGCGCTAAAAAATATGCATACCACTCAGATCTCACATCGCTCAATGCTGCTTCGGGGTATCCTCAACCGCACTCATGTCCAGCAACAGATCGTCTTCACTCAACGCCTCATGGCCGGCTTCAGTGCCATGCTCACCGGACAAATCCAGTTCCAACGGCTCCATCGCCTCGGCAACCGGCAACGGTTCGAGCTCTTCGGCGGGGGTGTTCTCCAAAATTTCAAGATTCTCCGCCGCCACCGCAGAATCTTCGTTGGACGGCAATGCCGGGTGTTCGGCCAACGAGTCATCCAAATGATGAGCCGCACGTTCCTCGAAGGGTGCCAATTCATCATCCGGCGGATTTCCATCGACCTGCAGCACGAACACCACCGGCCCCACCTGCACGCTGTCCCCCGGCTCTATCGTCACGCCACCGGAGATACGCTGGCCGTTATGGAACGTGCCGTTGGAACTGCCAAGATCCTCAGCGCGTACCGTGCCGTCTTCGAGAATGATACGGCAATGTTTGCGGGACACCTCGCTGACGGGAATGCGCAGATCGCAATCCTCCCGCCGACCGATGACCGTAATGTCACGGGTGACCGAAAAACTGCGGCGATCCCCTTCCGCACGAAACATGACGAGAACGACTTGCATGACGGCTTCACTTTCTGGAAAAATCCGATTTCATTTCCCGCGAATGTTCAATTCGCGTCGCGATTCAGTCACCACAAGTTCCCGCTTCCATTCAAACGCAATCGTTGGCACACATATTCGCTCGAATGCCTTTTAATGTCAGTAAGTTATCGTGTGATGGGGTTTTCAGCAAGTTGATTCTGGAAAGGCGACAGGGAGATTCGGTTTATGGACCGTTCGATTGGTAAAGTGCGTCGCAGCATTGCAGACTCCCATGAAACAAGTTCCATGGACTTTCTTCTGCATTTACAGTTTCTAGAGGTGAGTAAGGCGCTTGCGTCTTTTCAGTCGCAGCCCAATGATCTGTCCCCTATGCTGCCAATGTTTGCCCACGCTCCCCTGCAACCCGCACAACTTCCACCGGGTGAAATTCCCGGACTCTACATCCACATTCCATTCTGTTTTCACAAATGCCACTACTGCGATTTTTACAGCATCACGCGGCAGACGCCCGAGCGCATGACCCGATTCGTCTCCCTCATCCTGCGCGAGGCCAATCAATGGCGGACGGTTCAAAAAGCGGGAGATGGCAAATCGTCATCCAGGCCGCTTCGCCCGCACACGATTTTCTTTGGCGGTGGAACTCCCTCGCTTCTTCCCATCGACGAAATGCGGCGACTGATCCTCGGTCTGCGCGATCGCTACGATCTGTCGCGCGTCGATGAATGGACGGTCGAATGCAACCCCGCCACCGTCACAGCCGAATACTGTGCGATGCTGCGGGAGCTGGGAGTAACGCGATTGAGCTTTGGAGCCCAGAGCTTTAATGCGACGGAATTGAAGATGCTCGAACGCCATCACGATCCGGAGGATGTCCCCCGCAGCATCGAGTTGGCCCGCGCCGCCGGTTTTGAGCGGCTCAATGTGGATTTAATTTATGCGATTCCGGGGCAGGATATGACTTCCTGGATGGAGTCTCTCGAAGCTGCCATCCGGTTGGGTACGTCGCATCTTTCCTGTTACGGATTGACGTATGAATCCAACACCCCGATGGCCGTCAAGAAACGGCTCGGGCAGTTTCAGGGCGTTGAAGAGGGGATCGAGTTGGAAATGTTTCATGCGACCCGCGCGCGGTTGAAGCACGCCGGGCTGACGGCTTACGAGATCAGCAATTACGCGGTGCCCGGTGAGGAGTGTCGGCACAATCTTGTTTATTGGTCGGGTGAGAATTATATCGGCTTAGGCCCGTCCGCCGCTTCGCATGTGGAGGGGACGCGCTGGCGCAATCGCCCGCACCTCGGCGAATGGGAATCCGCCGTGGAATCGGGCGGGTTGCCGGCGATTGAGGTCGAGACCCTTTCGCCCCCCCACCGGGCCGGGGAACTGGCTTATCTGCAACTTCGTTTGACGCGTGGCGTGCAGTTCGCCGACTTCGCCCGACGAACCGGTTGCGATGCCCGAACCCTCTTCGCCGATCCCCTCACGACGCTGTCGCGGAACGGATTGCTACGGGTTGACGAACACGGATTCAGGCTGACTGAATCCGGTCTTAATGTCGCCGACGCGATCGCGGCGGAGTTTTTGATTTTGACCCAGTAGTCCGCCGATACTCATGGTGTGGGTGCCACAGGTCGCGGTACTC
>JANXVV010000020.1 GCA_025351525.1 Humisphaera sp.
CGGCCAGCCCGCAGGATAGCCGTGCCACCCGGCGTCCGAACATCTCCAGTCCCATCAGATAGATCGCCGGGATCATCAGTGTGCCCGCGATGGCTGGCAGAAGGCGCATGAGGGCAGGCGTCATCGTGAAGACTTGGGCCAACAACCAGTTCAGCTCATAATGCAAAGGGCCAAACGCATCATCGCGCAGAATGTCGAGCATCTGACGGTGCGTTCCGCAGATGCGGGAATAGGTCATCACCTCATCGTTCCAAAGTGTGGGACGGGAAAGGCAGATCAAGCGAAGGGCTGCGCCGATCAGGGTGACGAGGATTAGAAATGTCGTTTCGCTCTGAAGGTGTAAGGTGGATCGTCGGTGCGAGGGCGGGGCGGGAAGCAGGATGGGATTTGGAGCAAGTTTTTCCATTGTATTCCGTCTTACTTGATGTGAAGCCAATCTTCCTCGATATTGACGGAGAAGCAACGTGCCGCTTCGATAGCCCTGACCGCAGGGCGATCGCATTTGGCTTTCCGGTCCCCTCCCCCCATGTGCTCATGGGGGGAGGGGACCGGAATTTTAACACTATGACGTTGATCGTGGGCGGAACCCCCGGTGCCGCCTACGGCTATCCTTTAGCAGAGTCGCAACGCCAAAGCGCAAATGCACTCGCTGGACGCACATGCCATCTGTTTCAAAAAGTTTCGCGAACGAAAGGGCGATCCGATGAGCGATCCCATTCCTCCCCCCGTCGCCATGAAAAGCCCCGTCATGGCGCTTGGCCAGTTGCTGCTCATTTTGCTGTTCCTCTTCGCGGGTGGGTGGGCGATACGACACTATGTTCTTTCACCCGATGGCTTTCATCGCGCGACCAACGCTGCCGCAAGCGCGCTGGCTCCCTCCTCGCGGGTCCGCGCGATCGTCCCCACCAATGCAATTGTCAGGACCGTGGATTTGCTCAAGGGATTGGATCTGGATACAGCCACCGTCTACGGCAGATGGGCGGTGAGGGACGGGGCTATTGTCTCCGACACCGACGCGGCCACGCGATTCGACCTGGGGTATTGCCCTCCCGCCGAGTACGACCTTCGCTTCTCATTCGCACGGCTCAGCGGAACCGATGGGATCGACACCATTCTCTGCTACGGCGGCCGGCAGTTCGTCTGGACCATGGCGGGGTGGGCCAATACGGTCTGTGGATTCACCGAGGTGTGCGCGGAGCCCGCCGACCACAATCCCACGACGGTCCGGGGCGATTGGTTCAAAAACGGTCAGCGGTATTCCTGTGTGATCAAGGTGCGCAACAATCGGGTTGCGGCTTTTCTGGACAATCAGTTGGTCAGCGAGTGGGTGACCGATTACGAAGATTTGGCTTCCTCGTCGAGGTCGTTGCAGCGGACGGACACCTTGGGATTGTCGACCTGGGAAAGTTCATACGCCATCTCTTCGGTGGAGATTGTCGAGATCTCGGGGAAGGGCGTTGCCAAATTGCCGGGGGATCCGCAGGAAGCGACGGAGATCGCGGTGTGTACGTATCAGGTGGGCGATCGAGGCGCGGTGAATTATGCGATGTATTCAAATGGCCGGATGAAATCGCCCGAGGGGGAGGAACTGTGGTTTTTGCAGGGTGACAATCTGATCTTCCGCTTTGGCGACTGGGTCGACACCTGCACGCTGGCGTCGGACCGCCGTTCGTTTGAGGGGAGCAATCGCAACGGGGAGAGGATTTTCGGGGAGGTGGTTTCGGGGGGATTGTAAGTGTTTTGAAAGCACGAAGAGCACGAAAAAAAATGAAGCGTCGCGTTTTCTTGTCGGAAAAGTTCGGTCTGCAAATGAGGCCGAGAACTTTTCATATAGCCCCCCGGTTTACCGGGGTGAACTGTCTGGAAGTTGGCGATTTTCATAGCATGAAGGTTTTCCCGGGTAAACCCCGGGCAATGTGGTCAATCATTTTTCGGGCTATCATGCGGACGCTGCAAATCCCTATGGTGATTACGGCAGTATCATGGCGTGTCCGGCGACCCATGACGTCGACCCATCGGCCCAGACTTCCTTTTTCCACACCGCCACTTCGGTTTTGAGCGTATCGATGATCCAACGGCAAGCCTCGAACGATGCGGCGCGGTGAGCCGTGGCCACCGCGATGATGACGGAGGGATCACCGATGGCGACACGGCCGGTGCGATGCAGCAGGACGAGTTTTAGGATTGGCCAGCGCAATCGGGCGCGGGAGGCGAGATCGCGCATCTGGGCGAGAGCCATTTCGGAATAGGCTTCGTAGTCGAGGGCGATGAGGTCTTGGCCGGCGAGGTTTTTCTCGCCGCGGGTGGTGCCGAGGAAAATATCGATGCCGCCTGCCATGGGATCGGTCGCAAAATCCGAGACGGCGGTGATGGATAACGGGGCGGGGGAGAGTTCGATCCAATCGGTCATTCGTTCAACCTCCGCTTACCGGGGGGATCAAGGCCAGTTCGTCACCCTGTTTGAGAAGGGTCTGCCGTGAACTGTAGGCTTGGTTCACGGCACAGGCGGATTTCGGGAGCAACTGGATTAGTGCAGGATGCGCGTTGACGAGTTGCTGCAATGCGGCGTCGACCGTGCTGTGTTCCGGGACATCGAGCGGGAGCGAGGAAACGCCGGCTTGCTCGCGGAGGATGGCGAAAAGTTTGACGGTGATCGTCATTGATTGATGCGTGATGTTCCCTTTTAGCGGCTGTGCCGAAGGCACGCGTTTTTTGATACGAAGAAAAAACGCGCGCCTTCGGCACAGCCGCTAAAAAATTCATTGGGCGTCTTATTCCAGTTTGATCGTCCACTCGATGCCATTGCCGACCGCCACTTCGCAACTGCCCGCATTGGGCACCGAGCGGACATAGGCGATATATTCCGCCAGTTCTTCGCGGTGCGTCGTGGCGTTGTCGGTGATGATCGATCCCCCGCGACGCAGTCTCGGCCAGATCAAATCGAAGTAGGCACGGCAGGCGGGCTTGTCGGCATCAATGAAAGCCAGATCGATCGGTCCTTCGATTTTCGCGATCACTTCGCGGGCGTCACCGAGATGGCTGACGATGGTGCCGGTGAGGCCGGCGCGGTCGAAGGTCAGTCGCGAAGAATCGTATTTTTTGCGGTCCCTGTCGATCGTGTGAAGCTGCCCGCCGGTCAATTTCAACGCCGCCCCCCACCATAATCCGCTGAAACCATAGCTGGTGCCGATTTCGACGATGCATTTCGCCTGGGAGGACAGCGCGATGTGATGCAGCATTTCACCTTCGATGCGCGGGATCTGCCAGTGATCATCGCGGGTGTGGCGCAGCTCTTCGAGTTCGTTGATGATCGAGAGAATGGCGGGATCAATCTGCGGCATCGCAAGCTCCTTCGTTCACAAAAAAATATGGACCCTCGCTATTTTACAACTGCCAACGGTTCATACCCGATGATCGCGATTTTATATTTGTCCGCCAACTCGATCACCTTCGGTTTTTCCAGCATGATCGTTTTGCCGGGTTCCAGAACGAGGCACGCGGCGCGGGCGGCGTGGAGTTTTTCGATCGTCGTGAGACCGATCGTGGGGACATCCAGCCGCATGTCGCGATTTTTGTTCGAGACTTTGATGCACGTCCATCCCCCCGCGCGGCTGAGTGTTCCGGCGCGTTCGATCATCGCATTGGTTCCTTCCAGCGCTTCGACCGCGATGACATCCCGCTTCAGCACCGCGATCGCCTGTCCGATATCGAGTCGGCTGATCGCGTTGCAACGGTCCCAGCCGAAGTGAATGTCTTCGAGTTGCTCGGCGGTGGGTTGATGGCGAGTCATCACGCCGACGCCGGCGAGATGTTCCCGGCAGTATTGGGTGGAGTCGATCAAGGCGATTCCCTCGGAAGCAAAAAGTTCGATCATGGCGGTCAGCACCGTTTGCGGGCGGTTGTCTTTTCGGAGAACGGTCCACCACAACCGCACCGCCCGCCAATCGGGCAGGTTGCGGAGCATGACGAGCGGGCTGTCGTTCAGTCGGGCCTTGGAGACTCGGCCCACCATGATGACTTCGGTGACACCCTGCCGTCGAAGCACCCTAAACCATTTGCCCAACCGCGCGACGCCGGCCCAGGTAAAGCTGTCCACATCATTTTGAAGTTGCGGTGATGCGCTTCCCCTGAATCCAACGCAGACCACCTTGCGGCCCGCCGCCCTCGCGCCCTGCGCGACAAGCTGCGGGAAGATTCCTTCACCGGCGATAAGTCCCAGGGGTGACGACACGACGTGAGTGTCGAGACAAACCGATTGGAAAACAAGGGGTTTGAAATTTCAAATGCGAAATAGGGTGGCTTCAGGGAGGTGGCATGGGCGTCCCGCCCATGCATTCTTCGGATAAGAAGCATGGGCGAGACGCCCA
>JANXVV010000036.1 GCA_025351525.1 Humisphaera sp.
CGAAGAAATGCATGGGCGAGACGCCCATGCCACCTTATTCAAAACATCTATTCCCCAATATCCAGCGCCGTGACGGCACCCCCGAACGTTCATCCACTGATTTTCCGATCTACCACTGCGCTTCCTCAAACGGACTCGAAAGAGGTTTGGCCTTCGGTTTCGGCAACATCCCTAGCATCGCCTTCGCCAAAGCCTCATCGCCCTGCCCGCTCAATCGAACATTGAACGGCGACCCTTTTAGCAGCCAGAACTGCGACGCATGAGGCTCCTGCTTCGCCGCCACCATCTCCTTGAACTTCTCCACCGTAAACACCTGCGGCGTCAGCATCTGCATGAACCGCGACGGCGAATGAAACGCCATCGCCCCGCCCCCTTCATCCACCTCCACCAACGTCCCGCGAGAGGCGGTGGCGAGGCTTACCACCGCATGACTTTCCGCCGCCTCCATGATCGCGTCGATATCCGAGTAAGGCACGGTTGGCCTCGCTGCGTCGTGGATTAAAACATGGGTTGCCGTCGGTTCCAACTTGGCCGCGCCGGCGATGATTTGATCGATCCACCGCGGCCCACCGCTGACGACCTTCACGCCGGAAAATCCGAAATGCCCACCGTGCTTTCGCTTGGCCTCTTCCACGTCTCCCGGCTGAAAGACGATCTGCACCTGCTTGACGTTATCGCGATTGAGGAATAATTCGACACTGCGCAGCAGGGCTTCGCGTGCGTCGATCTTGACGAACGGACCGCCCGCTTCCGCGCTCAATCCAGGTGGAGGGGCGGTTATCAATAACACACTGAACAGCGCCATGTTCAAATCTCCAGTTCTCGAAGCTCGTCCAACCTGCCTTTAAAAGCCCATGGAGCTTGCTCCGTGGGTCTTCTTAAACATCCATGCCAGGTAGCACAAGTACGAATTTTTTGTACCACACTGCACCACCTGCCGACAGATGATCGTAAATGTATCCCGCAGTCGCAACCTGATGGCCCCGATTTTTGGCCGGCAGGTCTTTCGTGCGAACCGCCTACAAGCCACCCTCTGCGCCGAGTTTCGCCTGCTCTGCGTAGTGGGAGGATTCTTTCTTGGCAATGCCGAGCCAGTGGCGCGGGTTGTGGTCGTGGAAGCGGACGAGGAGGTGAAAATGGATTTCAGTGACCGATGCAACGATGACTTCAATATTGCGGCGTTGCAGGGATTCGACAAGCAGTTTTACGATCAGCTTACGTTGCTCCATCGTCAGGTGGACGGGGTCACGCTTCATGAGGACTTTGGCATGTCGATGGCGTTGATCGTATTTTCCCTCGGGAGGAGGGTGTTTGTAATCGCCTTCGACGTGTTCGCGATGATGGCGGGTGCGGAAGCCTTTGGGGTCGCCGGGGAGCCAAGTGCCGTAGGTATGGCCCATGCAGTGGTACCAGTCGTGCCAGAGACCGGGAGATTTCTTTGTAGATCCCACGCAGGTTAGTCTGATGAACGTGTATCGACGTGTCAAGAAAAAAGCCCATGGAACTTGTTCCATGGGACTCTTGGGAGTTGCAACGACACGCGGCGCAGAAAAAACCCAGGGAGCAAGCTCCCTGGGCGTTTGGCGTTTGGCATTTATTGTAAACGAGCAGTTAAGGACGATCAGTACATCCCGCCCCCACCACCCGCGCCGGCGCCTGCCGGTTCTTTTTCTTCCTTGATCTCGCTGACGATCGCATCGGTCGTCAGGAGCAAACCTGAGATCGATGCGGCGTTTTGCAGGGCCGTGCGCTCGACCTTGGTCGGGACGATGACGCCCATCTTGAGCATGTCGCCATACTCGTGGGTCAGGGCGTTGTAGCCGAAGTTGACCGCGTCGTTTTCCTTGACCTTCTGGGCGATGACCGAGCCATCCACGCCGGCATTTTCGGCGATCTGTTTGATGGGGGCTTCGATCGCACGGCGGACGATCTCAATGCCGATGCGCTGGTCTTCGTTCGCGGCCTTCTTCAACACATTGCCGAAGACTTTGACGGCAGCGCGGATGACGGCCACCCCGCCACCGGGCAGAATGCCTTCTTCAACTGCGGCACGGCAGGCATGAAGCGCGTCTTCAACGCGGGCCTTCTTTTCCTTCATCGCCACTTCCGTCGCGGCGCCGACGTTGATCTGGGCCACGCCGCCGGCGAGCTTGGCGAGGCGCTCTTGCAGCTTTTCTTTGTCATACTCGCTGGTCGTCGAATCGATCTCGTGCTTCAACTGTTCGATACGGCCCTTGATGACCTTCGCGTTGCCGGCACCTTCGATGATCGTGGTGTTGTCCTTGTCGACGCGAATCTTCTTGGCACGGCCAAAATGGGTCAGCTCGACGCTCTCCAGCTTGATGCCGAGTTCTTCAAAGATCGCGGTGCCACCGGTGACGATGGCGATGTCTTCCAGCATGGCCTTACGGCGATCGCCAAAGCCCGGTGCCTTGACGGCACAGACCTTGATCGTGCCGCGAAGCTTGTTGACGACGAGGGTGGCGAGCGCTTCGCCTTCAATCTCCTCGGCGATGATCAGAATCGGCTTACCGGCTTCGGCAGCCTTGGAAAGCGCGGGCACCAGATCGCGGGCGCTGCTGAGCTTCTTCTCGTGAATGAGAATAAACGCATCTTCCAGCACGGACTCGGCGGTGGCGGGATCGGTCACGAAATGGGGGCTGAGATACCCCTTGTCGAACTGCATGCCTTCGACGAGTTCGACGGTGGTGTCGAGGCTCTTGCCTTCTTCCACGGTGATGACGCCGTCCTTACCGACCTTCTCCATGGCGTCGGCAATCATCTTGCCGATCTGCTCATCCTGGTTGGCCGACGAGGTGCCGACCTGGGCGACTTCCTTGGAAGAGTCGATCTTCTTCGACATCTTCTTAAGCTCTTCAACGATGGCTTCCACGGCCAGATTGATGCCCTTTTGAATCTGCGTGGGGTTGGCCCCGCTGGCGACGTTCTTGAGGCCTTCACCGAAGATGGCCTCGGCGTAGACGGTGGCAGTGGTGGTGCCATCGCCGGCGACGCTGCTGGTTTTGGAAGCGACTTCCTTGACCATCTGCGCGCCCATGTTTTCGTAGGCGTCTTCCAGTTCGATTTCCTTGGCGACGGTCACGCCGTCTTTGGTGACGGTGGGCGAGCCGAAGGATTTTTCAATGACGACGTTGCGGCCGCTCGGCCCAAGGGTCACCTTGACGGCGCGGGCGAGTTTTTTCACGCCGCGATAAATAGCCTCGCGGGCTTCCTGGTCAAATGCGATTTTTTTAGCTGCCATGATTCACTCCGTGAATAGTTGTTAGTTGCCAGTTGTCAGTTGCCAGTAAAATCAGATCGCCGTCGCCTTTTTTCACTGGCAACCGGCAACTAACAACTGGCAACTTCTTCTTCACTCCACAATGGCCAGAATATCATCCTCGCTCATAATCATCAGCTCTTCGCCGTCGACCTTGATTTCGGTGCCGGCGTAGCTGGTGAAGAGGACTTCGTCGCCCTTCTTGACGCTGAAGGGGGCGCGCTCGCCGTTCTCCAGGCGCTTGCCGTCACCGATGGCGATGATCTTGCCGCGCTTGGGCTTTTCCTTGGCGCTGTCGGGCAGCACGATGCCGCTCTTGGTTTTGGTCTCTGCCTCGACGCGCTTGACGAGGATTTTGTCTCCGAGGGGGCGAAGTTTCGCCATGATGGAACTCCTTCTAGGGGTTTGTCAGTGGTCCGTTGTCCGGGGTCAGTTGTAAATCTCAAAGTGTCATCCGTCGCAACTGATCCCTGACGACGGACAACTGACAATTTTATATTTTTTTAATGTATGCCCGGCCAACGGCTTTCATAATGCCGCCGCATCACGCGAGCCAGGGCATCGAGCAACACATTCAAATCCACCGGCTTGCTCAGCACGCTAAACACATGCATCCCAAGCGCCTCTTGCAGCAGGTGATTGGTCATGTGGTTCGCGAGCAGAATCGCCGGTGGCCGGGTGGCCAGATCGTTCATGCGGCGAATGATCTGCATCCCGCCGAGTTGCGGCATCTCCGCATCCAGCACCGCCACATGCACACCGCCGGATTCCAAGATTTTCAACGCCTCGCGACCATTCCTCGCCGCGACGGTTTGAACCCCCAGCGGCTCAAGCAGTCGGCGAACGGTCTGATGCCAACCCTCCTGCTCGTAGGGAAGCAGCACATTCAACCGGGTTGAGGACGTTGTATCGACCATCGAAATTCGCTTAATTTATAGGACACCGCCCGCGCATCGGGTAGGGTCTCCCCCACAGCATTAACAAGAGACGTACCCCCACCACCCCCGGCGTGATAATTTCACAACTCGTTTAAGATGATATGTTTATGAAATTTCAGATTCGAGATTTTTGATCGGCGATGGGATTTGATTTCTGCCAAAGCAGGAATGTCGCCGTCGAGCGACTGCCACGTTGGCAGCAGCAAAAAATCTTCAACCCCACTCCATGACATGCCGAGCGACGATCGACCCTTACCGTTACACAGCAACAACGGAACGCGATCCAAGGTTTAAGTCCCCTTTGATCGCCCACCGTCGTTCATCTTCATGCCGCAGGGGGACTTTGCATCAATATGCTTTCGTCCTTCGATAGTTAGCGGTGAGCAGCAACAGATCGCTGGCACCCACCAAACCGTCGGTGCTGTAGTCGATGTTGCCATACGCCCAGGTGAACGGGCCGGGGGTCATGTTGTAATTGTTCAAGAGCAGTGACAGCTCGTTGGCGTTCACTGAATCGGTTAGCAACAGGTCGCCGTTCAAAGCGGGTTTGACCACCACCTGATTGCCGGTCATTGCCTTGCTTCCGCCAGCCGCATAGGGACGGTTAGAGCCATCGAACGTGAAGTCGGCCGAGTTGCCGAAGCCGACCGACGCCTCCGCATCCATATTCGCCGTCAGCGAGGTAATCTTCGGGCCTGTGTTGCCTCCGCCATCCCAATTGCCGGCATTGAAACCATTCACCAGGTATCCACCGATCACAGTTTCATCCGGCACGTTGTCGATAATCAGCGTCGTGTTGCCGATGTCCAGTTTGCTGTTGTCGGCGATCAGCAGGCTGCCAAACTTATTGTTCAGGCCAAGAGCCGCCGATGGAATCAATTCGACATCGCCGCCGCTCCGAGGCCGGAAAAAGAGATAAGTAGGCTCAGTCTCAACCCTCCATTCCGTTAGGCGCATGTTCGGTAGCGCCAGGGGCAGAAGGTCTGTACATCCTGTCCGATGCAAACCACTCGATCGCCGCTGCAGTTGATGCTTCGGGCCTAGGAACTGGGGCAACGTCTTTGGCCGGACTATGACAGTTGCTTCAGCCGCCGGGATTTCACTCGGCCCCAACTGTTTGCCTGCCTTGTCCTCCGGGAGTCCCTCCGCCTCAGCTACCGCAAGACCGAGGTCTTTCTGACCGACGTGCCCGACTGGCTGGCGCAGATCCACATGGAGGCCGCGCCGGATCACAACACCCTCTGGCGTGCGTTCGGAAAGATGTTGAAAAAACGGAAGATC
>JANXVV010000044.1 GCA_025351525.1 Humisphaera sp.
TCTGGGGCAGCTTCCCCATGGTGACCATATCCGGGCCGCTCTTGACGAGCTTCTCGACTTCCAGCCGTACTTTACGCAGGTCGACGTCGAGGTTCTTCAGCACATTCGCGCCGACCCCGCTGCCTTCTTTCACAAGGCCCAGAAGAATGTGCTCGGTTCCGATGTATTCGTGATTGAAGCGCTGGGCCTCTTGATTCGCCAGCGCCATGACTTTGCGGGCTCGATCCGTGAAACGTTCAAACATGTCCATCTCCTGTTGCCGGGGTTAAGCCGGCCCCTCGTGGTGACAGTCCTGGTGACCGAGTTCGTCAGTCATCATCCGTGGTGACGCATCCCGCAGGCAAATCCCGTTCATCCGAAAGACATCTTCCGGCTTCAAGAGATCACGACGCGGGCGAACCACGCTCGATTGTATGATGCGTATATCGGTTATCAAGCAACGCGACATCGATGTGTTGCGTCTATTGCATTATTGCGCGCTCATTCTCCAAGCCGGGCCGGAGCGGGAAGCGCAGCGCCCTGCGCAGCCCCGGATTCTTTCACGACCTGTCGAAGAGATCCGGGATTGCGCAGGGCGCTCCATCCCGGCTTGGAGATCTTTGGATACCGGAAGACAATTCGCATTTTTAACTGAAGAACAGAATTGAGAAGCGGTTCCGCTATTCCAACTGCTTGACCGTCTGTTCATTCTGCAAAAACTGATCGGTCGGGATCATTGTGATGCAATCCCACGGGCACACCTGATGGCAGAGAGTGCAGCCGATGCAGCGGGGCAGGTCGATCGTACACGTTTGAAACGACGCGGCGTGACGCGGGCCGGGGACCGTGCTGATACAGTCCACCGGACAGACCACCAGGCACGCTTCGCAGCCGGTACACATGTCTTCGTCGAGAAGGGCAAGAGTTTTGGGAAGTTTTTTCTTGGCCATGGAGACTGGATTGTAGGATCGGTCGCCTTCCCTCGCAAGCGTGGATTGTGGTTCAGGTCTTGCGTCCCATAATGCCGATAGAAAAGCAGACACGAGTTTTGGGAGCGATGAATGGAATTTGTCCGCAAGTTATATGAGCTGCTTCGCCACCTGAACGATCAGACGGCGTGGGATGGGTTGATCGGCTATGTCGGTCACGGCAATATCTATCTGGTGTTGTTTCTGATCATTTTCGCCGAGACCGGGCTGGTGATTATGCCGTTTCTCCCCGGCGATTCACTGCTGTTTGCCATCGGGGCTATCACGGCCAAAGGAGTGGGGCTCCATCTGCCGACCGTGATCATCTTATTGATCGTCGCGGCGGTGGTGGGGGATGCGGTCAACTACTGGATCGGCTACAAATTCGGACCGGCTATTTTCAGACGGGAAGAGGCGGATGAAGCTTTGCCCGGCGATGGGGCATCCGGTCGCAAGCGACCGCTCATCGACAAGCTGATGAACAAGAAGCACCTGCGGCAAGCCCAGGAGTTTTACGATAAATACGGCGGGAAAACCATCATCCTCGCCCGCTTCGTCCCCATCGTGCGGACTTTCGCACCATTCGTCGCAGGCATCGGAAAGATGAACTACTTTCGCTTTCTGATCTTCAATCTGATCGGTGGGGTGGCTTGGGTTTTGCTATGCGTGCTGGCCGGTTCGCTGCTCGGGGGAATGGCGTTCGTGCAGAAGCATTTTGAGTTGGTGCTGATCGCGGTGGTTGTGATTTCGGTTTTGCCCATGGTCGTGGAATATCTCCGGGCTCGCAAAGAGCCTCGAGAACTTGCGATTTCGGTAAACCCCTCTACTAAGTCTCATTGACCCAGAGGAAAAAATGTTACCGATTCGAAAATTTGCCAAGCTGGTCGTGCCCGAATCCGCCAGGCACACCTTGAAAATCTGGTTCGACGCCGACTATCGCGACCGGTGTGACTGGGCGCGCGACCATGAACTCGGCAAGCTCGTCTATGACAGCACGGGGGGTGTCGTGGTCGGCGGCCCTTTTGAGGGTCTCCGCTATGTTGACTCCGCCATGGGAAGCACACTCGGGCCCAAACTTCTCGGCACCTACGAGCAGGAATTGACGCCGACTGTCGAAACCATCATTGCCCGCGGCTATCGCACGGTCATCAATATCGGTGCAGGCGAAGGCTATTATGCGGTGGGACTCGCCACGCGAATGGAGTCGACCCGGGTGATCTGCTTCGAGGCCATGGAAAAAAATCGTCCCCAGATCAGAACGCTTTCCAAGCGGAATGGCGTTTCGGATCGGGTCGAAATTCGCGGGTTCTGCACCGCAGAACTGCTGGCCGAGCTGCTTGAAGAGGTGGAAGACGTGCTGATCGTCTGCGATGTGGAAGGGGCGGAACTGGACATCTTGAGGCCCGACATCGCGCCGGCATTACGTCGGGCGGACGTACTGATTGAGATGCACGACATCACCCAGAGGGGAATTTCACCGGAAATTCGCCGAAGATTTTTGTCGAGTCACGCCATTGAAGAGATCGTCACCCAGCCCCGAACCTCGCGCGATTGGCCGATGCAGGTCACCATCGACCCCACTCGCCAAGCCGCCTGCCTCGATGAAGGTCGCGGCGGGCAGATGTCCTGGTTCTGGATGGTCGCCGACACGGCCCGCGCCGCAGTCTACCCCCGGCAGATGCGATTGGCGTAATGATTTAGCCGTATTATTTGAACGTCGTATTTAGCGTCAGACGGCGCATCTTTCCGTAGCTACCATGATTCTTAAACACGCTTCACAAACGACCACCTCTGTATCGCCTTCCCCTCCTTCACAGGATTCTGCTCAACATAGTCAATCGCTCGCCGCACCTGATCCTCATCGTTCAAAAAAAACTTCCAGCATCCTTCTTCCCAAGAGGTCGGCAATGAACCGTCCGCCTTTTCATGTTCCAAAAAAGGATGATGTCCATCCACCCGCAACCGATGCGGTGCTTTCGCTTTCAGATGTCCCACAACCACCGTCACATTCCGCTCCATCCTTGCCATCACCCGATGGACATGACCCGGAAGAATCGAACAGGCGTGGACGACATATGCGGCATCATTGATCGCTTCAACAAAACCCTTTGAAACGCTCAATGCTAGTTTGCCGGAAAATTCGACGGCGGAAAATTTCAGGGATTTTTTCGCTTCGAGGCGCTGAACGCGATCGTGTGATTGATGGGCAAGCGATTTTGCTTCAATCGTTTTCGTCGCTTTTCCGCTGGCAGGCAAAAGATCCCACGATGCGACGAAATTAGACCAGGAACCGCGCGGATCGTTGGGGAGCTAAAAACCGTAGGCGGCGAAGATGATGTGTTAGGCGAGGACCATTTTGCGATATTGCGCCGTTTGACGCGCCTCGCAAGCGAGACGGCTAAATAATCAGGTGCCTAACACGCCCGCGATATCCGCTTTCATGTCCATCACCGCTTGCTCCACGCACTTCTTCCAATCCCCGGAAATATCCGAATATTTTTGATCGCGATTCGCGTACAGGATGCTGCGACTCGCGGAAACCAACGCACCTTGGCCCTCCTTAAACGCAGCGCGGGTCATGTCGGCGGTGCCACCCTGCGCGCCGTAGCCCGGCAGTAAGAAGAAGGATTGCGGCAGCCGTTGACGGATCGATTGCATCGTGTGCGTTTGCGTCGCGCCCACCACCGCTCCCACACTGCTCCATCCGCTCGAACCCACCAGAGCGGGTTGCGAAGCGATCACGTGCAGCTTATCCGCCAGCATTTCCGACCAGGTTCGGCCATCGTCCAATCTCACATCCTGCAACTCCGCCGACCCGGGATTGCTGGTTCTCACCAACACAAAAAGTCCCTTGCTGTAATCTTTGGCCGTCTTCAAAAAAGGTTCCAACGTATCCAGCCCCAGCATCGGATTGACGGTGATGGCATCGGGCATTCGGATGTCATCGTGCTCATCGAAAGGCGGCTCGGCCAAGTGTGCGGCGGCATACGCGCCGGCGGTCGAACCGATGTCGCCGCGCTTCACATCGCCGATCACCAGCAAATCCAGGTCGGCGGCCTCCTGCACGAGACTGTAATACGCTTCCACCCCTTCCCAGAGATACTTTTCAAAATACGCCGACTGAAATTTCACGCACGGAACATAGGGTGCCACGATCTTCAGCACGGCGGTCGTGAACGCGAAGATCGCATCGATCGCCGCCTCCGAATCGTTGGCATTCCGCTTGGCCGACGCCCCGGCAATGGCGTCCGGCAACATGTCAAAAATAGGGTCGATCCCCACGCAAATCGGGGAACCCTTGCTTTGAATAGCTTCAACCAGTCGGTCGGCGAATAGATCGGTCATGGAACCTCGATTGCGAAATAGTGGAAGAAGTTGTTAGTGGAGGAAGTGGATAGTGAAGGAAGTGGATAAAGAGTGCTCCATGCATTTTGCCTTTACTGACAACTTTCCACTATCCACTAACAACTTCTTTTCAATTCTCCCCTTCCACAGGCGCTTCAACCAACGCATGACGCAACTGATTGAGGTCTCCGCCGCCGCCGCTGATGGCGCTGCGGATCAGAGTGTCGTCTTCATCCAGCAGCGAGAGCAGCAGGAATCGGGTGGATATTTTCGGCTCCCGCAAGGCCTGCGCTTTGACGATCGCGCCGTTGATCACGCGCTGCGCCCGGGGCGACAAGGGCAACTCGCCGGTGATGATCGGGATGTCGCCGGCGGTCGGCAAGTCGCGCAACACCGCAGACCTCAACTGCGCCGAATTCAGGTGCTGCAATCGAAGAATTCGCTCGGCTTCGCAATCCTCGCATTGGATCACGCTTAGAAACAGATGATCCGTGCCGACAAATTCCTGGCGATGCTCCCGCGCCTCGCGCTGAGCGCGATCCAGGGTTGTTTTCAACGTGTGCGTAAAAGCCTCGCGCATCAGTCATTCCTTTCTAATCGCATCCCGAATAAGTTTCTGGAGATTTCGCAATCGCCCGACATATCTTAACGACACGTCTCCTGCGCGTCGAACGCCCAATCTACAGCACTTCTCAACTTGGTGTAGCGT
>JANXVV010000065.1 GCA_025351525.1 Humisphaera sp.
CCAGAGTGCGGAGGAAAACCAGGTGTCGAGGACGTCGGGGTCTTGGTAAATTGATTCAATTCGGCAAAAAAAATAGGACCATTCTTTGTTTAGTGAAGGCTTAAGAATCTCATCCGCGAGAGTATTGAGCACGTTTGCAGCGTTCTCAGTACGCGCACAGATATAGAAATCTTCTGGCGTACCCCCTCGTTCTCCGCAATCCCAATATTCTTCGTCAAGCACGTCGTGGTGCTCAAGGTATGTACGCATAAAACTAAAGGCCACGCTCCAATTTTCATCACCGGGTTCATGTTTCACACGAAAATGCCACACCGGAATCCGATGCCCCCACCACAACTGCCGTGAAATCGGCCAATCCCGCTTTTCCCCGAGCCATGCCAGATACTGCTGCGCGTGCCGTTCGGGGTAAAACTTGATCGTGCCATTCCGCACCACCTCTAGCGCCGGCTCGGCCAGCGGGGCCATTTTCACGAACCACTGATCACTCAGATACGGCTCCACCGGCGTCTTGCTTCGGTCGCTATGGCCGACCTGCGCCTCGTGCGGCTCTTCTTTTTCCAGCAGCCCTTGCGCAATCAGATCCTCCACCATTTTCTTGCGGGCGGCTTCGCGCTTCAGGCCTTTGTAAGGGCCGCCGTTCTCGTTGATCGTGCCGTCGGGGTTGAGGATGTTGATGATGTCGATCTGATCCGGCTTGCCCTGGTGACGTTGCCAGACGGCGTAGTCGTTGGGGTCATGCGCGGGGGTCACTTTCACCACACCGGAACCGAAGGCCATGTCGACGAGGATGTCATCGGCGATGATCGGGATGAGGCGATCGGTGAGCGGCAGGCGGACGAACTTGCCGATGGCCCAGTTCCAGCGCGGGTCCTGCGAATGCACGGCCACAGCCGTGTCGCCAAGCAGCGTTTCGGGTCGCGTGGTGGCGACGGTCATGTGGGTGGCATGGGCGTCCCGCCCATGGCTTTGCATTTCTTTGGATTCAGAAGAAGACATGGGCGAGACGCCCATGCCACCTGCAATCGGATATTTGATATGCCACAGCGAGGTCTTGACGGTTTCCTTGTAGATCTCATCATCGCTGATCGACGTTTGAAGATAGACGTCCCAATTCACCAGCCGTTTACCGCGGTAGATCAAGCCGTCTTTGAACAGTTTGAAGAACGTATGCCGCACGGCTTTGGCGCACATGTCATCGAGCGTGAAGCGGGTGCGGTCCCAGTCGCAGGAGCAACCGAGGCGGGCGAGCTGCATCAGGATGCGGTCGCCGTACTGCTTCTTCCAGGCCCAGATGCGCTCGACCAATCCCTCGCGGCCAACGGCGTAGCGATCCTTGCCTTCCTGCTCTTTCAACTGCTTTTCTACCACGGCCTGTGTGGCAATGCCGGCGTGATCGATGCCGGGGATCCAGACGGTGTTGTATCCGGCCATCCGGTGCATGCGGATGAGGATGTCCTGCATCGTCGTGTTGATCGCATGGCCCAGGTGCAGCGCGCCGGTGACGTTGGGCGGGGGGATGACGATGCTGTACGGCTCGCCCGGCGCATCGGGGTCGCCGGCAAAACATTTTTCGTCAAGCCAGGTCTGATAGGCTTTGGCTTCGACGGCGGCGGGGTCATAGGTCTTGGGCAGTTCAGTGCTCATGCGGATTTCCGGGATCGAAAATTATATGTGATCGAAGAACGGGGGAGGGGTTCGGCGCTTCACATCGTGACGGGGTAAATCGTATCGGTCCGGTTGAATCGGAGCAAGCCGGAGATTTAATCTGGCGGTGGCACCTCGGGTGCCACTGCGTATAAACCACAAAATAAAAAAACTCCCCCGGATGGGCCGGGGGAGTGGGGAACGGGAGGAAGGACGTTTGAGGAGGCTTTCGTCGATGAAGGAGATATGCAATTGAAAGCGCGGGAAAGCAAACAGGAGAAGAAGATTTACACGCCGGGATCGGAGCCAAAGGCGACGACCCGGATTCCGCGTCGGTGTCGTCCAAGTCGAGGGAGAATGAATACCGAGTAAATCATCGTGAATCGCGATGATTGAAGGTGCCAAATACTCAGTCTTCTCGATTGCGAATGTCAGAAGAAACGCGGCCCTCCGGGCCATCGCTAAACGGAAGAGGGCTGCGCTTTGAAACGTGGATGTTTGATATTTTGACGCGGGGTTTTACGCCACCGCCGCCACCATCTTTTTTGCAGCATCCGTCAAATCCGTCGCGGCGATCAGCGTCGGTAATTCGGCCTTGGCATTCGCGAGAATCTCCCGGGCCCGCTCGACATTGGTGCCTTCCAAACGCACGACGACCGGCACCTTAAAGCCGATTTCCTTGCCGGCGGTCACCAGTGCCTCGGCGATCAGGTCGCACTTGGCGATGCCACCGAAAATATTGACGAGGATGCCTTTGACTTTCGGGTCGGACAGGATGATTTTGAACGCCTCGACCGCGCCTTCGCTGGTGACCGAACCGCCGACGTCCAAGAAGTTGGCGGGCTCGGCACCGTGGAGTTTGATGATGTCCATCGTCGCCATCGCGAGTCCGGCGCCGTTCACCAGGCAACCGATCGTGCCGTCGAGGGCGATGTAGTTTAGGTCGGCTTTGCGGGCGCGCACATCGAGCGGTTTTTCCTGCGTCTCATCGGCCAGCACTTCCAATTCCTTATGGCGGAACATGGCGCTGTCGTCGAAGCTGATCTTCGCGTCAATCGCCAGCAGTTGGCCATCCCTGGTGACGACCAGCGGATTGATCTCCGCCAGCGAGGCATCGGTTTTGTAAAACACTTTGCTCAAGTTCATCATCAGTTTGGCGGCTTCACCGGCCAGCTTGCCTTCGAACCCCAGCCGATACGCCAACTCGCGGGCTTGGTAGCCCTGCAAACCCAGCAGCGGATGCAACGGCACCTTCAGCACCTTCTCCGGGGATCTGGCGGCGACTTCCTCAATTTCCACGCCTCCCTCGGCGGAGGCGATCATCGTGACCGTGTTGTGACTTCGGTCAATCGTGATGCCGATGTAATATTCCCTGGCAATGTCCACGCCCGGCGCCACGAGCAGCACGTTCACCGGCACGCCTTCAGGCCCGGTCTGCGGGCTGACCATGCGATGGGTGAGCATGAATTTCGCGGCGTCGCGAGCCTCTTCGGCAGTCTTCACGAGTTTGACGAATCCCGCCTTGCCGCGCCCCCCGGCATAGACCTGAGCCTTGACGACGCACATCTGCCCACCGAATTTTTTGAAGATGATCGAAGCCTCTTCAGGTTGCAGCACCGTCTCCCCGGCGGGGACCGGGATGCCGTTTTCACTGAGAATGCGGCGGGCCTGATATTCGTGGATTTTCATGGGGCGAACGATACAATCGCCGTGCGCATCGTGCAACCGGGCGAGACGAGAACGCCGATGGATGATGTAAGTCTTTGAATTTGTTTAGCGGCTGTGCCGGAGGCACGCGTTCTTTAATTCGGAAGAAACGCGTGCCTCCGACACAACCGCTAAACAAATTCGAATATAATCGCGATGAAAATCTACTGGTCAACAAAATCGGGAGTCGTCAAGCAAGACGTCCCACATAACGTCTAACGTCCGACGCGACGTCCTATAACATTGACGTTTATGCCTGAGGGTGGCACTATTACAGTTTGCGCTTTCGAGTCTCGAAACCCTCGTAAGATTTTCAGGAACTTCATCACCCCTTTTGCGTCCAACCCCATGTCGAGTTTAAGTGAAGCACAATTCGACGCGGGTTTGAAAGCCCGGAACGTGGCTGCCTGCGGCCAGGAGGCGATTCTGCTTCGTCAGGCGCAGGGCGGAGACCGCACCGCGTATGGGCAGATCGTACTGGCGTATCAGGATCGTCTGTACAACGCCGTATTGCGGCTGGTGGGTGACCCGGACGAAGCCGGGGAGATCACTCAGGAAGCATTCACGCGCGGGCTGATGAAGATCGACAGCTTTCGCGGGGATGCGTCGGCGTATACCTGGCTGTTCCGCATCGCCATGAATCTGGCGATCACGGAACTGCGTAAGAACCAGCGACGGCGGGTGTTTTCGCTGGATCGACCCGCCGCCGGCAGTTCGGGTCGATACGATGGAGAAGATCAGGCGGCGAGTCTGGTCGATCGCGTGGCGCAGAATCGGTCGGCGGGTCCATCGGATGTGATCGAACGCCGCGAACGCGATCAGCAGGTGTTGGCAGCACTAGGCCGACTCGATCCGGACTACCGCGCCGCGATTGTGATGCGCGACATTGAAGGTTTCGACTATCAGCAGATGGCCGAGGTGCTGGACCTGCCTTTGGGCACCTTGAAAAGCCGTCTGTTCCGCGCCCGATTGGCGCTGCGGGATGAATTGAAAGAATACATGCAGGAGTGAAAAATAGCGGTCAGTGGAGAGTGGTTAGTGGATAGTAAATGCATCCGAGTTTTGTATTTCACTTTCCACTCACCACTTTCCACTAACGACTTCTTCAAACAACTTCCCCAACAATGTCCCTAGATCAAAATCATTTCGAGCGGTTGGAATCGTACCTGGATGGGACGTTGGAGGCGGGACTTCGCGCGGAGGTGGATCGGGAGTTGGCGATCAATCTGCCGTTGCGAAAGTTGATGGGGGAATTGGCGAGTGTGCGCGATTGGGTAAGTGGTTTGCCGCGTGCTGCGGCACCGGGTGATTTGGTGGAGACGTTTCAGGGACATTTGGAGCGGTCGGCGCTGCTGGGAGAAGCGGGGATGCCGGAAGGCGAGTTGGTGCCCCGGATGGATCGATGGTCGCATTTCATGTCCGTCGCGGCGATCCTGCTCCTGGCGACGGGATTGGGTTTGGTGCTGTACAAAGTGCTGCCGGACAGGCGGCCAGATGTCGTGGCGATGAATGGGCGATTGCCGGTGGAATCGGGCGATGGCTTCATGAAGACGCATGGTTCAAGCGGTGGAAAATTGCCGTTGCCTGAGTCGGTCGGTGTGAATTCAGAGAGTCGCCCGGATAAATTGCTGAAGGAAAAATCGGCGGAGAACGGCGGTGGCGGTGGATCGGGGGGCGGACAGCCCGGCGCATTGGGAATGGCTGCGAAACCATTTGCTCGCGAAGTGTCGCCTGACGTGGGCGCGATGAAGCCGGCTCCTGAATTACCGCTGGGCGTTGCGATACCCAGTCAACCCGCCGCCGCCGCGGATGCAATGGCGAAGATCGCTTCCGCCGATCGAGATCAGGTGAGCGCGGAAGATGTGCGAAAGTTGCAGCAGAGCATCGCCGGAACGACGACGATGGCATCCACGTCAACGCCCATGGCGGCGATAAGGTCATCGGGATCCGAAGGCGTTATCAACGACGCAAATATCGGCGTGGTCAACGCATTTGCGGATGGCCCCATCGTACTGCTGGTAAACGCCCAGGATCCCCGGCTGGCGAATCAGGATGTGACGGATTTTCTGGCGAGCAATAACATTGTCAACCTACCCGCGATCGGTGTCGTCACCGACGCCGCCCAGGCGCAACCGCCGTTGCAGCCGTTTGACAATGGCAACCGCTATTTCCAACTTCCGGCGACGACGTCGACCAAAGCGGAAGCGAATCAGTTGTGGGCGAACGGCGTTCAGAATTACAGTAATTCGGGGGCTGCAAAAGCGAATGGTGGGAACGCCGACAACAACTACGCGGCAAATACAAATCGAGGAAATGCGCAGGGCGGGAACGCTTACGGTAATAACGAGTCCGATCGTAGCAAATCCAATCAATTGGCCGCATCCAATGCCGCGCCGCTTTCCACACAGGCGGGAGGAACGGTGGTCTTGCAGACTGGGCGTTATCGGGTGCTGCTTACGAATCGTCAGCAATCGGAGTTGAACGACTTCATCGCTCGGCGAGGGAATCAATGGGCCGAGCGGAGCGGGGAGAGCCGGAATTCCCTGGTGGCGAGCGGGCCGACGACGCGAGGCATCTTGCCGGAGGGCCTGCATGGGCAATCGCAGGAGTTGAAGAAGCAGGATGCTCCGCACGGTCCGGGGAATCTTACGGATGAAGC
The DNA here is from genome assembly GCA_025351525.1 of Humisphaera sp. Lineage (GTDB taxonomy): Bacteria > Planctomycetota > Phycisphaerae > Tepidisphaerales > Tepidisphaeraceae > JANXVV01. The sequence continues at coordinate 6,011 of JANXVV010000065.1, forward strand.
GCATGAGGTGATGATTGTCGTGAATGATCAACCGGTGATTTTGCCGACGTCGTTGCCTTCTGCTTCGCCTGCTACGAGGCCATCGCAGGGTGACGGCGCTAAGCCGCAAGCGGGGGATAAGTAGTTTGCGATCACTTGCGGAAAGTCGGTTGTCGATCAAAATCTAATTCGTGTGGTACACCGACGAAATACGACTTGGTTTTCTGCTGCTTCTGAACGCCATTGTATTGTTGCCGGCATGGCGGTTGACCCGGCGATGGACGGGCGATCCGGTGCAACGTCTCGTCGATACGCTGCTACTCTGGTTCGCGGTGCAGTATGCCGCGATTTGTTTGCCGGGTGTGTTGCATGTTCTGTCTGTCTGGACGATGGCGGGGGTGGCGATACTTTTTGGCGCGGGGATGGCATGGGCATCTCGATTTCGCGTCGGTTCAATTGAAAAAAGCATGGGCGAGACGCCCATGCCACCGGTTTTTCTCGTGGCGGGAATTTTCGTCGCGGCGATTTCATGGGGCGTGATCGACAAGCAGGCTTTTGAGCCGATTGTCGACAGCGATGCGATGACCTATCACATGCCTGCCGCCGTGCATTGGCTGCAAACGGGCAGGATCGGTTTTTTCCCCGTCTGGTTTTTCAACCCGGCCAACACTTTTTCACCGCTGGCGGGATCGACGTTCATCGCCTGGCTAATTGCCCCGCTGGGCAATGACGTGCTGGCGCGGGCCGTGCAATGGCCGGCGCTGTGGCTGCTGTTTTTGGCGTCGTTGCAATTGGGTCGCGCGGTCGGTTTGCCGAGCGCGGTGGCGGCGCTGGTCGCGGTCGCCGTCGCGGTTTCGCGGCCGTTTAACAGCGAATTGATGTCCGCCCGCGACGATGTTTTTCTTGCGGCGTTCATCGCCGTCGCGCTGGCGGGATGTGGCGGCGACGTGCTGCGCGATCGGTTCGCACCGTGGCGGTTGGGTCTGGCGATCGGACTCGCGGCGGCGACAAAATATACGTTTCTTTTCGCCGCCCCGGTTTTATTGCTGGTGATCGACGCGCCGATCAAAGCAAGTTGGAATCGGCGACGCTGGGCCATCGCCGGCGGCACGGCGCTACTCATCGCCGGTCCCTGGTATCTGCGCAATCTCCTGCTCACCGGCAATCCGCTCTATCCGGTCGAGCTGAAATTTTTCGGCCATCCCGTTTTACCCGGACTCTTTGAAACGCGGAGGAGCGACCGATTCGCCACCTGGTCCGGCCTGCGAGATGCGTTGATCTACGGTTTTCATTCACCTCCGCCCCTGCTCCTATGCGCTCTGCTGGCCGGTTGGCTTACGGCAATCGTCGGGCGGTTCCGAAGCTCGCGGCAACACCCGCTGGTCCGCGCCTGCCTCTTCGGATTTCCGCTTGCTCTGTCGCTCTTCCTGCTGAAATCACCTTACGGCGAAGTGCGATTTCTTTTCCCGGCCCTCGTCTCGGCCTTCATGGCAGCCGGGCTGGGAATCAACCGCTGGGGGCGATGGCCTGCGCTAAAAATAGGACTCGCGGTTTTGCTTGCGATCGTCTCATTGATCACTTCGTATAAAGCCGTCGGGATTTTGGAGGAGATCGTCACCTCCGCCATCCTAATCACCTCGATCACACTGGCTTTGATCTGGGTCATCGTTCGCTTGGCGCGGAAATATGATCGCGTGAAATTCTATGCGACCGCCGCGATCGTTTTTCCAGCGACCCTGTTGATCTACGTTCAATGGCACGCCTACATGGTGCGGTATCAACTGTCTCGCTCGTGGTATTACAGCAGCCAATATCCCAACAACGCGTTGGCCTGGCAGTTCATCTCTGAAAAAATTCCCGCCGACGCGAAACTGGCTTACACCAACAGCTATTTTGTCTATCCGCTGTACGGCGAAGCGCTTCTTCGACGGGTGGTGTACGTGCCGATGCGCGCGGAAACCTCTGATTTCCAGCACCTGCCGCGATTTGGGCAGGCGGTGTCTGGGGATCAGATCGTGAACCGTTTCAGCGATCTGCTGAATGAACATCCCGACCGAGAGGCATGGCTTCGGCGATTGCACGACTCGGGCGCGGGCTATTTATACGTCGTCCGCGATGGACCGAGTGGCGAACCGCCGGAGGCCAAGTTTGCCGAAGGAGATCCCGCGCACTTCACACGACTTTTCAATGACGCCGTCAGTGCGATCTATCGAGTCGAGCCATCACGCTAGGTTTTCGGTCTTTCCGCCTTCGCGCTCCCGAGCGCATTTTCCAGAAAATTTCCCAACCGTTTCCGATAGCCGTCCGAATCTTCGTGCAACGCCGCCACATGGTGGGCGTTCTCGGCGTTCCAATACACGGTCAAACCCAGCTCTTGCCCGCGCGATCGCGTGGCCTCTTCCACCATCGCGGCATGGTCGTCATCGATAAACACATCCGCCTCACTGCGAATCACCATCAGAGGGCAGGGGATGCGCGGGATCAAATCGACTGGCCGCACCACTGAAAAATCCGCCCCGGCAATTTTCTGGGCGTGTTTGAATGCCATCGCCTGCAACCGCCTTCCCGGAGCACCCAACACCTCGGCGTGCGACTCCGCGGCCAACTCATAATCGGGATAAGGGCATTCCATCACCACCGCCGCAAGATCATTGCGCAGCACAGCCGCGGCGGCGGCGACGGCGGCGCCGAGACTCACGCCAAACAGCACGATTCGGCTTGTTTCCAGCGGCTTGTCGTATCGAAGTTGATCGATGACCTGCGACACATCATGCCGCTCAAAATAACCGGCGGTGCAGGCGTTGCCTTCGCTTTCACCGTGGGCGCGCAGATCGAGCGCGAGAATGTTGAAGCCCAGATCGTGCAATGTGGGAGCCCAGGCGATCGCGCCGACTTTGGCATCACTGTAGCCGTGCAGAAGGATGGCGCATCGACCGGCGGCGCGGGGGCAGGGGATCCACCAGGCGGCGAGTTTCAAGCGCTGCCCGTTCGATTCATCGCGGACATCGAATTTCAGATCGGAGTAATGCAGGCGAAGGTCGGCGGGGCTCAACCGCTTCAATCGCCAGGCGGCCCGGCCATCGGTCATGCGGGCGGGGCGGAGCAGAATGATCGCCATTGCCCGCACGGTGAGCCCCGCCAGAATCGCGCCGACGACCAGCAGAACCCAGAGGAGCGTTAGAAAATTGAAGAGCATCCGGGGAAATGATAGCTTTTATTTAGCCGTTCCGCTTGCGGAGCGCTCGTGCCGCCAGACGCGCTCCGCAAGTGGAACGGCTAAATAATAAAGACGCTCGAAAATCCCTACAGTTTTTCAACCACGCGTCCGATAATACTCTTGGACGCCGGCCCGGAGGGCTGGAATTTAACAGGTAGGAGCCTGACATGAACAAGTATGTTTCCGGATTATTGGCGCTTGCTTCAATCGCGGGCGGATGTGAATCGACCAACAAACAGACTGCGAACCGCGGGCCGTTGCGGCCTTCCGTGCTGGATGTGACTCCCGCTGCCCCGCAGGCGTATAACGCCGCGCCGCAGCAGGTCCAACCGATCGCGGCGGTTCAACCGGTGGAGCAACCGGCATCGTTTGGATCGACCGGCGCGGTGGCCCCCGGCGGTTCCAGTTACACGGTGCAGAAGGGCGACACTCTCTACAAAATCGCCCGCGAAAAGCTCGGCGATGTAAAGCAATGGAAAGCGATCGCCGCCGCCAACCCGGGGCTGAATCCCAATGCGCTGAAAGCCGGACAAAAAATCATGCTGCCCTGAATTGCATCCCACCAAAACCTTCCTTCACTGACGCAGGCGGGCCTTCGGGCCCGCTTTTTTGCGCGTCCATTTCCAATCGGATGCGACAACTAAGAATTCACGCCGGGATCGGAGCTGAAAGCGACGACCCGGATTCCGCGATAGCGCGTGGAGTCCATAAAACACATTCTCACTTCGCCCCCGGTGCCGCCGGTTGAGTGCCCGGCGGCGCCTTCCACGCATTCCCCGTCGAGAACAAAATCATATCCGCCATCAGTTCACTCGCCGTCTTCGGATCATATCCCGCGATGCCATCCACCGGTTGACCGACCAGCCCGACACTCAAATCCTCGGCACTGTAAAAAATCCCCAATCGCTCCCCGACCGGAATAGCTCGAAGCCGTGCGGTGCGAAGACTACCCAACACCTTGTGCGCCCAACGCCGCCAGCCGATAACCGTCGGTTGCCCCGTGAAAGCCTTAAAAACAAGATGATCGGGTGCGAGCGGCACCTTCATTTTCGCAACCGATTCAGGAACCAACGCCGCGAGGTTGGCCTCCATCGAGCCGTCGAACTCCGTGCTGCCACCGGCCGAGTCGACGATCAAAGTGCCGCCGTTTTTCAGAAAGGCCTGAATCTCTTCCTTCACCGGCTCGGGCATTTTCCAGGCGACGGTGCCGGTGAGATGGGCCATCTGAAATCCATTTTTCGGATCGGATAATTTTCCTTCGCCGAGTAGCACCGTTTCGATCGCCAGGTCGATCTTCCGCGTGTTGTGCAGATAGTTCCCCAATCGCCGCCAACCGCCCGGCTCGGGATTCCAGTTGCCGGCATATCGCAGGCGGGCGAGCTTGATCTTCTTATCCGCTTGGATGGCCTCATCTTTCTTCACGAGATACGTATCGCCCTTGAATTGTCGTGCCTGCTTGTCCACCGAATAAAGCACGAGGTCATCCGCCAATTGATGCGTTTCCTCACGGCCAAGGAAGGTTTGGGCCTGCCAGTATTTCGACAGATCCGCCGTAGGAATCAGCAGCATCAATTCGCGCGCGCCGTTGCTCATGTGCTGGATGCTGGGTTTGTTTTTCCAGGTGCTGCGTTGAAATTGCTCGCCGGTGTAGATGGGATGGTCGGCGGGCAGTTCCGAAAACTCGTAGCCGGTAAACAGGGCCTGCCCGAGTTTGACGAACGATTGAGAAAAGCCCGGCGAACCGCCGTCGGCATTGCCCAGGATGATCCCACCGCTTTCCACAAATGCCTTCAGTTTTTCCTGATCGGCGGGTGAAAAGTTCAGTGCCTGACTGCCGGCGATATAGAGGATCGGCGCATCGAGCAATTCCGACACCGGGGCCTGCAACGTGACGCTTTGCCAATTCAGATCGCGCTCGATCTCCCGGCCAATCCACCGGGCCAGATTCGCCACATCCCGCGGCCTCTGATTCCACAGCCCGGCGAGCGGCTTCCCCTTCGCCGGGACGATCTCATATTCCAGCTTGTTCATAATCACCGGTGCCCGCCCGCGCACGAGAAACAGGATGCCGAAACTGGTGGAGGCAATGTTTTTGCCGTTCTGCCCGAAGAGATCGCCCGGCCCGTTTCCCCACGAGCCATCGGGCTTCTGATTCGCCACCAGCCAGTTGGAACCCTCTTCAAACCAGTTGGTCGTGCCGAGATATTTACGCCCCGCGGCAACGCCGATGCGCTCGACTCCGTACAGCGTATAAAGCGTTTTGAAGTTGTCGTCGAACACGCGTTTGAAGTGATCTCCCATCCATTTGAGACCGGCCTCGATCGCCGGGTCGTTTACATTGCCGTGCATGGCGGCAAAGTCGGCGGCGTGCAGATAGTCCTGCGTGATAATCAGCGTCGCGACTCCGGCGGCGGTCATCGGAGCGGTGGTTTCTTTTTCGTCGCTGCCGATGTAACACCAACCGCCGCCGCGCGTTTGATGTTTGCGCCAGGCGTTGTCGGATTCGGACCAGAAGGCGCGCGGGGTTTCAAAACCCATTTGCGCACACGCCCACATCCCCAGCACGCCGTATTGGCTGACGCTGTGATCGTATTCCGGCCCTTTACCGGGCAGATAAAAAAACAGCCCGCGTCCTTCGCCGTCGCGCCTCATGCCCATTAGCAGCAGGCGGGCATCATGCTCCATCGCCGCCTTTACTTGAGGCGTTTTCTGCAGAAACCCCCATACCTGCGATCGCATACCCACCGCGTAGATTCCACTCATTGGGAAATGCTGCAAAAACGCCACCGCCGCCCGCATCGGTTGCGACTGCGGATTGTCACCGCTAGCCAGCAGGGCATAGGTGGCGAGCGCCGTGGTCCCACCCCACTGCCCGCCGCGTGAACCGATGACCTCTTTAGGATCGGGCGCGGGAACTTCCTCCCAATTCCCATTCTTCTGCTGCTCGCGAAGATACTTCTGCGATTTCTGAATGGCCTCCTCAATCTTGTCTGAAGGGGCGGCTTGAAGTCGATGGCCGGGAAATATCACAGCAAAAGAAACGATGAGAATCCAGGGTGTGGCGACAATACGCATTTCGACAAATTAGCGGGTTTCCCGAGGTTTGACTAGAGAAATCGATATTTCCGGTCCCCTCCGCCCGGTAATCCGGGGGGAGGGTTAGGGTGAGGGGTCTTGCATTTTTCTTCC
>JANXVV010000077.1 GCA_025351525.1 Humisphaera sp.
GCATCACGATGCTCGCCGATGCCAACACCGGACTGGCTTCGCCCGATGTGTTCTACTTCGGAAATCTGGTCGGTTGCTCCGGCATGCACGCGAACAGCGCGGTCGTGAACAACACCGATGCCATCGCCGCAAGGATCAAGGTTAACACCGCCGCCACAATCACTTCGGTGGTCGACTACAACCGCAGCGGGCAAGTCACCAACACCGATGTCATCACCGTGCGATTAAATAACCTGCGCACCCTCCCGCTGTTCACCGCGCCGGCCTCCCCCCCGGTGCAGTCGGCCACCGCGGCATTCGCCACGCCGTTCTCAACCCAGCGCATTGCCTCCGCATGGATCAAAGACGAACCCGTCCCCAAAAAAATCGCCTGGTTCGATTGATGCGAAGAATATTTGCCACGGGTGGACACGGATAAGCACTAATAAAAACGGATCAGAAATCAGCATTCTAAATTTTGATCTCATCCGTGTTTATCTGTGGCAATATTTCCTCACATTGGGATGATGCCGGAACGCCACGTCAAAAGGGGACAAGTCTGTGGATAAGTGTGTGGACAGCTAAATCGGGAGAACTTTAGCGATTATTTGGGGCCGATAACTGAATGGTTGGGGGGCATTTGCCGAAGCTTTCGCATTCGGAAAATGCCTTTGAAGCAGGACCACAATCACTTCCGCGTCCAGGGTGGGTGCCACAGGTCGCGGTACTCCGAGACCTCTGCTCTTGGGACTCCCGGAAGAAACAGGTCTCGGAGTACCGCGACCTGTGGCACCCCGCGCCTCTGAAAACCTGAAAGTTATTTACATCCCATTCCTTAATTGGTCCCTAGGGGTTTCAAACCGGCGCTCAATCGCATTTCATTCACGCGGGCCATCAGCTTTTCGTCGTTTTGAAGAAACTTCACGAGATTGCTCGTCGACAGCCCGAATGTTTTGGCTGCTTCAGAAACGCTCCACCCGCACGGCGCGAGCACGTCCAGCGTCAATCCCATCGCCGGCAGATAGAGTTCATGTCGCCGCGACACCTCCAGCCGTCCACCGGGGCAGAGCGATTGAAACCACGACGGCGTGGAAAAGCCCTCCACCGAAATTGCCTCTCGCAATTCGAGCGTCATCCGATGGCGTAATCGCCGCAATGCCGACCGGCGATTCTCCGCCTGCGATCTCGATTCATTGGCGATGGCGGAGACGTTGGTCGGCGTGTGGGTCAGCCTAATCGCGCTGCTGGTTTTGTTGCGCTTCTGCCCGCCGGGACCGGAAGCGCGAAACGCTTCCCATCGGCAATCGTGAAGAATTTTATCGTCGGGGCAGGCGCGAAGGAACCCGATGTCGATCGGTGTGCGGGATAGGGCATCGGGCAGTCTCATTGTTTTCCATCGATGGCGGTGACTAATTATTCTATGAGGTGACGGACCGCTGGAAAACTTAAACGCATTGGAAAGCCCATGGAACCTGTTCCACAGGACCCTGAGGCGATGCAAACGATCTCCACGAAATTACGCGAATTCCTCTCTCATCATCATAGAAGCTTTTCCCGCGAGTTGTAGAATGGCCTCGTTCCGACACGCTCCGTCCCAGGTTTGTCCACAGGGAAGCGACTATGCCTTCGGTCTGTTTTTACTTCCAAATTCATCAACCCTTTCGGCTCCGCCGTTACAGTGTCTTCGACACGGATCGGCACTACTTCGACGAGCACAAGAACGGAGAGATCATTCGCAAGATCGCCGGGAAGTGCTATCTGCCCGCCAACCAGTTGATGCTTGAATTGATCCGCCGACACGAAGGCCGCTTTCGCATCAGCTATTCCATCAGCGGGTCGGCGCTCGAGCAAATCCAGCAATATGCACCCGAGGTTCTGGAGAGCTTTCAGCAGTTGAATCAAACCGGTTGCGTCGAGTTTTTAGCCGAGACGTATTATCACTCGCTGGCGTTTCTGTACACGCGAGAAGAATTTCGCACACAGGTCGACATGCACCGCGCGTTGATCCGCAAGCTGTTCGGCCAGGAGCCGCGCGTCTTTCGCAACACCGAACTGATCTACAATAATGATCTGGCTCATTTCGTCAGTCACATGGGCTACGACGGAATCGTCACGGAAGGTGCCGATCACATTCTCGGCCACCGCAGCCCCAACTTCGTCTACCGCCCACCCCACGCGCCGAAGCTTAAATTGCTGCTGCGAAATTATCGGTTGAGCGATGACATCACTTTCCGCTTCTCGAATAAGACGTGGGAACAGTGGCCGTTGACCGCCGACAAGTTTGCGAAATGGGTCAACCAGATCAACGGCAACGGTCAACTCTGCAACCTGTTCATGGACTACGAAACCTTCGGCGAGCACCAGTGGGCCGAGACCGGCATCTTCGATTTCATGCGGCAGGTGCCGGGCGAGATTCTCAAGACCGCGGAGAATCATTTTCTCACGCCGGGCCAGATCGTCGACCGCGATGATTCGGTCGGTGAAATCGACGTGCCGCACATGATCTCCTGGGCAGACACCGAGCGCGATCTGTCGGCCTGGCTGGGCAACGCCATGCAGTCCAACGCGCTGCACGAACTTTACAAACTCGAAGGCCCACTCAAGGAAAAAGGGGATGAGCAACTGCTGACCGATTGGCGAAAAATCACCGCCAGCGATCACTTCTATTACATGTGTACCAAGCACTGGGCCGATGGGGATGTCCACAAGTATTTCAGCCCGTATGAGAGCCCGTATGACAGCTACATCAACTTCATGAACGTGCTGGATAATGTGCGGGCGAGGCTGAGGGA
>JANXVV010000151.1 GCA_025351525.1 Humisphaera sp.
TCTGATCCCCTCCCCCCGGTACTCCGGGGGGAGGGTTAGGGTGAGGGGTCTTCTTTTCGTTATGGAAAACGCTCACCTTAACAAGAAAATACCCCTCACCCTTACCCTCCCCCCATGAGTACATGGGGGGAGGGGACAGGATTACAATTTTACGGTGGCGACCAGTTCCTTCACATGATCGACGCTGCTTTGGAACATTTTCTTTTCGGTGGGGTCGAGGTCGATCTCGATGATTTTTTCCACGCCGTCGGTGCCGAGGATGCAGGGGACACCGACGAAGAAACCGCCCACGCCGTATTCCTTCTCGCAGTAGGCGGCACAGGGCAGGATGCGTTTCTTGTCGCGAATAATCGATTCCGCCATCTGCACCGTCGCGGCGGCGGGGGCGTAATACGCGCTGCCCGTTTTAAGCAAACCGACGATTTCCGCGCCGCCATTGCGGGTGCGCTTGATGATCTCTTCCAAGCGATCCGGCTTGACGAGTTGCGTGATCGGGATGCCCCCGGCAAACGTGTAACGCGGCAACGGCACCATGTCGTCGCCATGCCCACCGAGCAGCAGGGCATGGACATCTTCCACCGAGCAACCGATCTCCATCGCCAGGAATGAACGGTACCTGGCCGCATCGAGCACACCAGCCTGACCGATCACATGCTTGGTGGGGAAACCGGATGCCTTCCAGGCGACATACACCATCGCATCGAGCGGATTGCTGACGACGATCATCACCGCGTTCGGCGAATGCTTCGCGACGTTCTCCGCCACGCTGCGCACGATGCCGGTGTTGATATTGATCAGATCATCGCGGCTCATGCCCGGCTTGCGGGCCACGCCGGCGGTGACGATCACCACGTCGCTGTTGGCGGTGGGTTCATAGCTGGTGGTGCCGATGATTTTGCTGTCGAATCCTTCGACCGGACTGGCCTGGAATAGATCGAGCGCCTTTCCCTGCGGCATGCCGTCAACCTGCGGGATGTCGACGAGAACGATGTCGCCCAATTCCTTGGAAGCGGCCCAGTGTGCGGCGGTGGCCCCCACGTTTCCGGATCCGACGATGCTGATTTTTGCGCGTTTCATGAAACAGTTCCTTTAAGTTGTGAGCGGGTGATTATCGGGAAAGCCGCCAAGGATTCAATGCGGGGGATTAAAGCGAGAGGATCGTGTACAATTCCTGCCACTTGTCATATGAATCGCATCGTTTGTGTTCCGGGCATTGCCATGAATCTGAAAACACCGCCGGAAGTGAATTCGCGACAGTACGAGTTGACTCTGCTGCGCGCTCTGGCCACGAAGTTTCCCGATGTGGATTCGGCGATGGCGGAGATCGCCCGGCTATCGGCGGTGCTGACGCTTCCCAAGGGAACGGTTCACGTCATCAGCGATATTCACGGGGAGGACAAAAAGCTCCGCCATGTCATCAACAATGCCTCAGGCACGTTGCGGCCAGTAGTGGAGCGGTTGTTCAAAGAACGGATGAGTCCCGATGAATATAAAAACTTCCTTACGCTCACTTTTTATCCGGCGGAAGTGACGGAACGGCTGGAGAAGACCCTTACTGATCCGGACGAGCTTCGCGCTTTTGCGATCCGCACGCTGGGGGCGCAGTTCCAGTTGGTCCAGGTGTTGGCGACGCGGTACAGCCTCAAGCGGGCGATGGATGTTTTCCCGGCGCACTATCGCGACCTGCTGGCAGAGTTGCTTCACGCGCCGACCACCGAGCGCGGGCCGGAATTCATCGAGGCGATCGTCGATGAGCTGCTTCGCCGCGGCCGTGTGCTGCATCTGGTTCACATCACCGGTCGGCTGGTGCGCAATCTGGCGATCTACGAATTGATCATCGGCGGGGATTGCTGGGATCGCGGCCCGCGCGGCGATTACGTGGTCGATTACCTTCGCCAGCAGCCGAATGTTTCTTTCATCTGGGGCAATCACGATGCGGCCTGGCTGGGGGCTTGCCTCGGGCATGAGGCGTTGATCTGCCATGTGCTTCGCGTATCGCTGCGCTATCGGCGGATCGGGCAGTTGGATGAGGGGTACAGCATTCCGCTCACGCCTTTGGAGCATCTGGCGAACACGGTGTATGCCAACGATCCCGCGACCCATTTCATGCCCAAGGCAAGCGGGATGCGGCCAGATGTTCTGGTCGCGCGGATGCAAAAAGCGGTCGCGATCATGCAGTTCAAGCTGGAAGGGCAGATGATCAGCCGCAACCCGCACTGGCATATGAGCCATCGGCGACTGTTGCATCGGATCGATCACGCTGCCGGTACGATCGAGGTGGATGGCGTCACCTACGCGCTGCGCGATCGAAATCTCCCGACGATCGACCCGGCGAATCCTTACGAATTATCCACCGACGAAAAAGACGCCATGGCGAGGCTGCGCGGGTCATTCCTCAAAAGCCAAAAGCTGTGGGAACACATGCGGTATGTGGTGGGCAACGGCTCGATGCACCTGGTTCGCGATGGGCATCTGATTTTCCACGGCTGCGTCCCGGCGGCGGAGAACGGAAATTTCCTCCCGATGATCATCGACGGAAAACTCGTCGCCGGGCGGGCGATGTTTGAGGCGATCGAAAAGGTGGTGCTGCGCGCGATGGAAAAACAGGCCGAGCCGGATCTGGATCTGCTCTGGTATCTGTGGAGCGGGGCGCGCTCACCGCTTTTCGGGAAGGATCGCATCGCCACGCTCGAGCGCGATCTGATCGAGGACAAAACGCCTCATCATGAAACCAAGGATCCATACTTTGCGTTGATTCACGAGACGTGGTTCTGCGATAAAGTGCTGGCGGAGTTCGGCGTGAACCCGGAGATCGGTTTGATCGTCAACGGACATGTCCCGGTGAAAATCGAGACCGGTGAAAATCCCCTCAAGCGCAGCGGTAAGGCGATTACCATCGACGGCGCTTTTTCCGAAGCGTATGGCGATCACGGCTACACGCTGGTGCTGGAATCCGATCGCACCGTGCTGGCCAAGCACCATCATTTTGAATCTGTCGAAGCGGCGATTCGGGATGGGGTGGATATCGTTCCGAGCGTGTCCGTGGTGCGCATGTTGGACCGCCCCCATCGCATGGCGGACACGGAGCGCGGGCAGCAACTTCGCTGTGATATCCAGATGCTGGAGCGCCTCATCGACGCGTATCGAAACAATGATCTACGGCAGAAGACGGTGGGGTAATAAACCGGGTAGACTGGAGGGCGGCAGTCCCCTGCCGCCGCTGCAGCGGTCGGGGACGACCGCCCTCCAACAATCCATTTTCGGAACAATCCGCTTACATCGTTTCCGCATACGTCGCCATGAATTCCGGCACCGGGTAATGCTTCATCAAAAATTCCCGCAACTGATCGCGCTCGGCGACCAGCATGTGGATCGACTCGTCGATTCTGCGACTGGAAAAGTTGACCGCCCGCACCAGATTGTCGGCATCGGTGGCCATGTTCAAGTGCATTTGATCGTCGCGGTTGACCGGCAGCAGATGGAACTGCCACGCCTGTCGGCGATTCAACATGCGGAGACACTGTTCATCGAAATCCAGCTCGTCCAAATCCGCCGTCCCGACGGTGTGAACGTACTGCACCACCCAGGCATCCTCGATCAGTTTCGGCGAGATGCCATAGAGGCGTTCCGCCAGATCGCCAAAGGGCCGGTGCGACGCTTTTTGAACCGTGAGAATATGACTGACCTGCCGTTCGGTCAGCACCCCCTGATGCACGAGAAGTTCACCGATCGGAATACCTTTTCGAGTACGTGTTGACAAAGCCGCCTCCGGAAGAGTCCAGTAAAAGTTCGTTCGGCGACGTTATTCGCCGCTGTTTGAAGTATCGGCTGGAATGGAGAGGGGCTTGGGCTTATGCGATGGAATCGGAGTGTGACTTGATATTCTCACGGCACCACCGCAACGCCTTCGGCTTTTGCCGCACGTGAGAGCGGTGCATCCAGCGTCGCCAGTGACAGTCCAGTCCGTAAAGCGAGTTCGAGATACGATGCATCGTAAGCCGTCAGCGAGTGCTTCTCGGCAAGGTGCATGACCGCGTCCCGCTGTGATCGGGTCAGGGCGGGCTGCACTGTGATGGGGAGCACGTCAATTCCACTTGTAATTTTCGAGCGTTGCGCGGATGTGATGCGTTTGCGTCGAACCGCCATGAGCAGCAGGTTGGCAATCTCGAATTGCCATAGAGTGGGTGCGGTCGCACCGTCTTTTGAAATTCGCTCGGCGACCACGTCAGACATCGCGCTCGCCTCATCCGGAAGGAACAAACTCGCGGTGAATGAAGAATCAATGACGCAGTACATCAGCGCCGTCCCTTATTGATCAGCTTGCGAACTTCAAGGCGTGATAGGTTGGTGTTACGCTTTTTCAACTCGGCGCGAATTTCTTTGAACGTCTGAAGTGCATTCAGCACCTTATCGACTTTCCGTATGGCCAATGGAATGAGGATGGCCACTGGCTCGCCGTGGCGGGTGATCGTAATTTCTTCTCCGGATTCCACACGATCCAGGATCTGGCCAAGTCGGTTCTTTGCTTCGAAGGCGGAGATGATGGCTGACATGATTTCAGTCTAGCTCATCGGGCTGGACCGATCAATCAGCCCTTTCAAGTTTGCCTTGGATGTCTTGAGCAAGACATCCATGCTTTCGACGCTACCCGGCGGCCGATTTTTTGGCCCGGTCACGGAATATCACCGCTCTCGTGAGGCAAATGATGCCGAAATTTTAAATCCGGTGTGCGGAGGTTGTCGAATCCCAAGGCGTGCAATTGAGCCCAATCGCGCCGGTCCGGCGAAGGCACACGCACCCGAATTTCAACGTCAGAGTCGCTCAGCGCCTCGATCCCTTTTATCCCCCCCAATGACATCTGCCATTGCCCATCATCCGGCCATTCAAATTTTTGAATCGACGCCCCGAGGTCGCAAGTGCGCTCCGCAACCAGGGATTGGTCTGGATTGAGAAACCGAAGATTGACCACAGCGGGTAACCAGTTGCTTGTCGTTCGGAGCGGCATCCCCAGTCCTGGCAATTCCGCGAGCGCGCTCAAATGAGGGGTGAAGACCATTGAGGGGTTTCATTGCGTTGGTCGCACTTTCTAAAACCTCATGATCCAGCGCAATGCGCCGATCAATCGGCCACATCGTAATCAGCTTAAGAACTTCAACATATTCGGCCGTCGGGGTCATGGTTTGCTCTCGGCTAGTTCTTCTCGCGTCAGATGCACTTCCTCCACAATTTCATCCCGCCACGGCTCACCCAGTGCAGCGACCTGATCGAAATCAACGGGCCTCAGCGGAAATAGCCGGTTAAGTTCTTCGATCGACAAAATGCGCAACTGTCCTTCAATGGCCGCGCCGGTCATGCGATCCATCAATCGATGCAAATCGTCTCCGCAGTCTTTGAGTAGTGACCGACGGACAAGATCAATTTCTTCAACGATGGCATCGTGCGTCATAACATACTCCGCTAGCATTATATCACATTCGAGCCAGTGACGCCTCGGGAGTTTCAATCATCGGCGTCAGCCGGCCTAACGATCGATTTATCTCGGTTAGCTTCCGCACCACATGTGGGTTGGCAATGTGAGTGCAGTTCCATGTGACTAAGTATTCAGCCGCGAAAGCTACGGAAAACGCGAAATGCAGAGGATCACCCCTCGCGTTGGCAGGGACAAGTGAAGCAGTATCGTAAGCCTGAACCAGCGACCGCACATCTTCGTTGATCGCAAGCACCGGAAGGCCAGCGATGGCTTGGAGTCTATCTGCCGCAGCATTAGCATCCCCAAACTTGACTTCGGTCACAACCGCTTCTGAAACAACCAACCGGAATCTAGGCGGGGCATGTCGCCACCATTCGCGGGTGATAAGTTGGTGCGCGGCGCGAATCACGTTATTGCTTGGCCAAGCGGTCAGATAGCTAGGCACCGTCGTCTCGACATACACGGTCGGCTTCAATTCATCCACTTGCTCAATCCCCGCTCTCCAAAATCGCCATAAACGCCTCCTGCGGGATATCCACGCTGCCCACGCGCTTCATGCGCTTTTTGCCTTCCTTCTGTTTCTCGAGCAGCTTGCGCTTGCGGGTGATGTCGCCGCCGTAGCATTTGGCGGTGACATTTTTGCCGACGGATTTGATCGTCTCGCGGGCGACGATCTTTCCGCCGATGGCCGCCTGCAGGGGAATCTCGAACAGGTGCTTGTGGATCTCTTCCTTCAACCGCACCAGCAATTTGCGGCCTCTTGTCTCGGCATGTTCCTTATGCACCAGCACGCTGAGCGCATCGACTCGATCGCCGTTCACGAGAATATCCAACTTCACCAGATCGCCGCGACGGAATTCGAGGAAGTCGAAGTCCATCGTGCCGTAGCCTTTGGTGGCGCTTTTCAGACGATCGTAAAAATCGTAAATCACTTCCGCCAACGGCAATTCATATTGGAGCATGACGCGGGTGGAACCGATGTATTCGGTCTTGCGATACACGCCGCGCCGGTCTTCGCAGAGCTTCATCAGCGCGCCGACGCCGTCCGCCGGCAGAATCAGATTCATCAAGATGAACGGCTCGCGGATCTCCTCCACATGGGTCGCGTTCGGCAATTCGCTCGGGCTGTCAATTCGGAAAACAGTGCCATCCGTCTTCTTCACTTCGTAGGTCACGGTCGGCGCAGTCTGAATCATGTGGATGTGGAATTCACGTTCGAGACGTTCCTGAATGATCTCCATATGCAGCAGGCCGAGGAACCCGCAGCGGAATCCGAAACCGAGGGCATCGTTGCTTTCAGGCTCGAAGCTAAAGCTCGAATCATTGAGCGATAAGCGGTCCATCGCATCGCGCAGTTCATCGTATTGCGTTTCACCGGACGGGTAAAAATCGCAGTACACCATCTGCTGAATCGGCTTATAGCCCGGCAGTTGCCCGGCCGCGGGATTGGCGGCATCGGTCACGGTGTCCCCGATGCGGACATCGTGCAGATCCTTGATCGCCGCGACCACGAAACCCACCTCACCGGTGCCGATGCGATCGACCGGTTTCGGGCGGGGCATCAGCTTGCCGAGATCGGTGATCTGATACACTTTATCCGTGCCCATGAAACGGATTTTCTGGCCTTTGACCAGTTCGCCGTCCATCACGCGCACGTAGGTGATGACGCCGCGATAATCGTCGTAGATGCTGTCGAAGATGAGCGCTCGCGGCGGCAATTCCGGCTTGCCGGGGGGCGGGGGAAGTTTGTCGCACAGGGCCGAGATCAGTTCATCGACACCCTGCCCGGTCTTGGCGGAAACCAGAATGCAATCCTCCGCGGGAAAGCCGAGAATCTGCTCGATTTCCTCCGCGACGCGCACCGGGTCGGCACTGGGAAGATCGATCTTGTTGATGACCGGAATGATCTCCAGCCCGACTTCGATCGCCGCATAGGCGTTGGCGACGGTCTGGGCCTGCACGCCCTGCGTCGCGTCGACCACGAGAATCGCCCCTTCACAGGCCTGCAACGCCTTCTGCACTTCATAGTGAAAATCGACGTGCCCCGGCGTGTCGATGAAATTCAGCATGAACTTCTCGGAAACCGGGAATTTCTCGCTCTGATGATCGTGAAACACCGTCACCGCCGACGCCTTGATCGTGATGCCGCGCTCCCGCTCGAGATCCATGTCATCCAGAATCTGGTTCTGAAACTCGCGCTCGGTGATGGCTCCGGCGCGCATCAGCAGACGGTCGGACAGGGTGCTTTTGCCGTGATCGATATGGGCGATGATCGAGAAATTGCGAATCTGCATACGAAATTACACTGGTTGTGGGAAGGGGACATCGGGCGCAACCAATCAGTTTACGGCAAGTCGGCAGATTGGACAAATGCGGAAGTAAGGTTGGACTTCTACGGTCGATGTTGGCGAGCAGAAAGACAAACGTCAAGACACGGAAAAAGGAAGAGCGGAATCGAGAGATCGGGTCATTTCAATAATTGGTGGCATGGGCGAGACGCCCATGCCACCAATTTCAAAGCACCCGATTTCTACACCAGAGGAGTAGTGACGCTGACTCCAGCCGACGGATCCGATACCACCACGCCATTGACCGCTCGCACCCGATAGATCGTGAAAAGTCCCGGTTTCGCATCAATGACAAAGTTTCGCACCCCGGTCGACGTTGTCCCTGCAACAGTTCCCTTCACGCTCCAATCCCAATTTTGACTGAGATACAAGGCGGGGCTTTGCAGGCTGGATGCCGATTCGATGTTGTAAAATTGTTCGGTCGTCGCATTGTCGGTGAACTGAATGGAAACCAGCTTTGATGACATCGGCGTCGCGGTGAGATTCGTTGGCGCGGGAAGAGTGCGGGAAGGGTCCGTATGTCCGTCGTTTGAAATCATGACCGAGTCGTTGGCAAAGGTGAGGACGAAACTGCCGTCAGGTAAGACATTTACCGAAGTGGGAGTGCCATCGAGATGATTGAAAAGCAGATTGCCAAAATGGCTGAGGGACAAGTTGCCCGCATTGCCCAACGTGTTGTCCCCCGGATAGCCGAGCGTATTGTCCAGAGTGAGATCGGGGTTCAGGCGCGTGATCACCACCGGAAGGGCATTCCCGGGCGTGAAGACGGGGTAGCCGTTTCCAACAATCAACAGTTTACCATCGGACGTGAAAGTCATGATCGGCGCCTGCGAATAGTAGTAGCTCAACAACGGATAAACGGTTCGAACCACCTGCCCCGAAGCACTCACGATTGAGACATTCGTAGGCCGTCCAATATTGATGTCATTGGGTGCAAAAACCGTGGGTTCCAGGCCACCAATAAGTACCGCAACCGAACCATCGAGACGCAGCGCGAGAGCGATGGGGGTTACAATACTGGTAAACGAGGGATCGGTGATTTTTGCGACACCACTCGTTCCGTAGGAGGTATCAGCCGTTCCGTCGACATTATATCGCGTGAGTGCGATGACTCCCGGAGTTGCGATGGTAAAAACTCCGCCGGCATAAAATGTACTTGCGACAATCAGTTGACCATTGGGCAGCGTGACGTGAGGGAGTGTGGGAACCGCCGTGCCAAAGTCGGCTGTGAGGATGTTCGCAGGGGGGTTATTGCCTCCTCCGATGATAATGATGCCGCTGCTGCTGCTGTCGCTAAAATTAAATTGCGATGCCGGAGTGACACCGCCGGTGATCGCCGGAACCGCAGGGGTGTTTGCGCTTGCAACGAGTGTGAAGTCATAGCTTCCGGTAACCGGATTGGTAAACACCCGCCCGGCCGCGATGGGGCCGGTGCGAAGGTGTACGCTTGCGCCGGCGACATAAAGCGAATAGAAACCGTCGGCATTCGTGTAGGTTGACACAGCCGGGTTGGACGGATCGTAAACATGCAGGCCGGCAATCCCCGTCTCGCCGGTGTTCCAGTACCCATTCTGATTCACATCATCAAAAACGGTACCGCTGATCTTGGTGACAGTGACGGGTGCCGTGTTGTCCGAATACACCGCTCCGCTCACAGCGTAAGTGCGATAGGTGTACAAGGTTGACGAGAACAGATTGTTGTCTGCAAAGCTACGCGTCCCGGAATCGGCCGACCCTGCAACGGTTCCAAAATTTGTCCAATCGGGAACGTCATTACTTGCTCCGATTCTCTGAATGACAAATTTCTGTTCGTTGGTGGAGTTGTCATTGAACTGCAATTGAAACGTGGCGAGTGTTGAACCCGTTACCACCAGAGCAGTTGGCGCGGGAATAAGCCGGGCCGGGTCGATTGCGCCAGCACTACTCAGATTCACGGTGTCGTTCGTGAAGTGAATCTGCATGCTGCCGTCCACCGCACCGGTGACGGAAGTTACCGTGCCTTCCAGATGAGTAAGTTCCAGCAATCCATTTGTGCCAAAGGTAAGGTCCGGGGTAAGGTCGCTGTTATATCGCTTGAGAAGAATCGGCCGATGGCTGGCCACATTGCGATCGGGACTACGCGTCCCGGCCACCACGATTTTGCCCGTGGGAAGAAAGGAAGCCAGTGTGGCGGAATCTCCCGCATTGAAATCGCGAATGCCGAATTGATCGGAATGAACGGTATGGCCCGATGGGTCCACCAGATTGATAAACTCGTAATTCTTATCCGTGGGAGCGACGGTTCCCACGACGGTGTATCCATCAGTTCGCCAGGCGAGGATTGTAGTGACCGTATACGGCGGCGCGGAATTGGTGATCGTATCGATCCGCTCCGTCCCCAGGACACCAAAGTGGACGTCCACCGATCGATCCGCATTGAAACGGCTGATCGCGGCGCGGGAGCCGGGCGATCCTGATGTTCCAATTTCACTGGCCACGAGGATTTTACCATCGCTCTGGGTGACGCTCGGAGTCCAACTGTAACTCGCCGTGCGCGCGCCGAAATCTTTACCCGCGACCGCCTGCCGATCGCCGAGTTGAACGAAATATTTCCCGCCCCACAACGGCTGGGAGATCACCAAGTCCGCATCAGTCACCAGTCTCACAAGATAGTTGCCCGCCGTCAGACCGGTGAACGAATAGTTGCCATAGGCATCGGTGATCGAAACAGGGTCTCCCAAAACATAGTGGCTGATTCCCGGCAGGTCGAGATAAACCTTCTGGTCCCTGAAGCCAAATTCGTATGTCCCGAGAATGCCGTCGAGATTATCATCGCCATACACAACCCCACTGATGCTTGCCCCGACAGTGACAACCGCCGGCGTCGTTACATACAGCGGACCGGCCACGTTGGATCGCACCGCCCCGTTCACCGCGTAGACTCGATAGTAGTAACTCGTGATCGGCTGGACCGTAGTGTCGGTGTACGAAACCGTTCCCGTGCTTGCCCCATAGGTTGCCCCGGACAAAGTTCCCACGCTCAGCCACGGTCCATCCACAAAGTCGGACCTCTCGATGGTGAACCCCTGATCGTTCGTGGAGTTATCTGTGAACGAAAACTGCGCGGCGTTCGCCGAGATGGAGATAATCTTGAGATCGGTGGGAGAATTGAGTGTCGAAATGCCGCCCGTGATTGAAACAATATTGCCTGCCCCGGTGACGGTCACCGTTACAGTCGGGTAACTGATGACGATGTTCGGGCCCTGCGGCAATGCCGTCGTGGGTTGGCCGGTGACAGATGACGGCAGCGTGACAACGCCGAGCGATCCGAAGGTGAGGTCCGTTGAATTGTCGGCGTTGTATCGTGTGAGTGTAGCCAGATTGTTATTTATCCCGGCAACCAGGAGTTGGCCATCTATTAAAAAGTTAGGCGTGGCGGCAGGTGTGACTCCGAAATCATTGCCGGTTGAATTTTGACCCGCGCTCAATTGCAGAAAGTATTTGCCACCCCACAGCGGTGTCGTGGTGGTGTGCCCGGTCTGCGGCACCACGCGAACCAGGTAGTTGCCCGCACTCAGGCCTGTGAAATTGTAGTTTCCATTCACATCCGCCGTGGCAACGGGGTCACCTGCGACAAGTGCGTTGATGCCGTTGAGGTCGAGATAAAGCTGGACCCCCGCAAATCCTGTCTCTCCGGCATCACGCTGGTGATTGCCGTTCAAATCGTTGTAGACTATCCCGCTGATACCAGGTCCGCCAATGACGATCGGAGACGTCAGAATAACGCCGGTTGCACTCAGCGTGACATTCCCGCCTGGGTAAGTGATGACGGTATTACCACCCTGCGCGATTGCGCCGGTCGGTTGACCTGCAACACTCGGCGGCAGCGTCACCACGCCGAGCAATCCAAAGCCGACATCGGTTGATCCATCGAAATTGTATCGCGTCAGTGTCGCACGGCCGACCGCGCCGCCGGCGATGAGCGTCTGCCCGTTGACGATG
>JANXVV010000196.1 GCA_025351525.1 Humisphaera sp.
CGAGGCGCGTCTTTGACGTCATCTCGGCAGACGCGCCTCGCAAGCGAGACGGCTAAATTATGCGGGAGCCTATCGGTTGGCCATCAGGTAGATGCCGATGAAAATTCCGATGATCGCCAATACGAGCAGCGCGATTTTCACGACACTGTACGGCCGTTCCCCCTGCACATGACCGTTCCGGGCATTCACCAGAAATCGAAACGTGCGATTCTGAAATTGATAGGCGCTGATCCACACCGGCAGAAGCAGATGCTTGAAGGTGATCTGGTCGTATTTGGTTTGGAGCGAATTGATTCGCTGATGATCCCCGCCAATATTTCGACAGACGGTCTGGCGAATCGTCGGGTCCATGATCCCCTTGGCCTGCTCGAACCCATCCGCCAACCCCACCTGATAACTCTCGGCGACAAACCCACTCAGGTATTCATCGTTGTACGGCACCAGTGCGGGAAGATCCCAGGGCTCCAGATGATCGAGGCATTTGCGCGGCAGGGTTTCGGTGGCCATCACCAGCACATCGTCAAAGACGTTGCTTACACGCCCGCTGGCCGGCCACCACCGGGTGCGCTGGACCTGCCGGGTGCGGGTGACGGCGTTTCCGTTGGCATCGGTTTCGGTATAGGTCTCGGTGTCCCAGTAATCGTCGCCGCGCTCACCGGTGTATTCGGATTCGGTGTGGGCGTCGTAGGTCCAGGCGGGAACGTAGGCCCCTTTGATGGCCGCCCGTTCGGCATCGCGCTTGAGCGCGCTCGGCGCAAACCACAGGCTGGCGACCCATTGCCGAAACATCTCGCCGGCTTCATTTTGCCTGACCTTGAACGGTAACAGCCCGGCGGGGCGGATCGCTTTTTTCGACGAACCGGTGGCGATGATTCCGCTGCCGCAAAACGGGCAGACGCCGGCCGTGACGTTCGGCGGCAGTGTCGTTTCAGCGGCGCAGCAGGTGCATTTGACCGTGATGGTATCGTGGACCGCGTCGGTGGCCGGGAGTTGGTGGAGGTAGGTGAGGTAATCGAGTTCGCGGATCGTGTCGGGCGATTTCGGGACTTCGTTTTGTACGCCGCAATAGGGGCATTTGAGCGAGTCGGTGCCGGGGGCGAATTGGAGATTGGCCCCGCACTGTTTGCAGGGGAATTGGCGCTGCGCGGGAACGACGGCGGTTTCCATATGAAGTGCCGATTAGCCCAAAAATTCAGATGAACCACGAAGTCACGAAGACACGAAGGAATGCAAGTTGTAATGAATCAGCAGTGCGTACAAACTTCGTTTTGATTATCTCCACAAAATCCGTCGCATATCTAGAGCAGTTTTCAGGTTGATGCCGCGTTGTGGTGCAGGCTTCCAGCCTGCTTTCTAATGCAGGCTGGAAGCCCGCACCACAAAAGGTCGCTACACCAATCTGAAAGCTGCTCTAGTTGCATTAAAACCTTCTTCGTGTTTTCGTGCCTTCGTGGTAAATAATCTCGTTTAACGGTGCGCCGGAGGCACACGTTTCTCTGCGATCGAAGAAAACGTGTGCCACCGGCACTACCGCTAAACGAAGAGGAAAAATCATCCCTGTGCAGGCAGAGGTGGCGGCACGTTATCGAAAAGCGATTTAAGCTCCGGCACTGCGCCGGCGGCGGTCCACGTGGCCATGCCCTGCTTCCACACCAGCGTGTCGCGCGAGAACTGCCCGGCGGCAACCTTCTCCGTCAACGCCACCACTTCAAACGGTCCCGCCTGCTGCCCGTTGAGCGAGGCAAAAAAGCTGACCGCTTTGGGCAAAGGTGGCGGTGCTGCCGATGCCGACGACGGATTCACCGCGTTGACCCCGGCGGCCATGCCGGCACCCATCGTGTTTGCCATGTTAATCCCCATCACCATCCCCGCCGCGCTGCCCGCCAACCCACCTGGATTTTTTGCGGCATCGGGAATCGACTCGGCCGTCTGATATTGCGTGTATGCCGCCAGATTGCCGATGACCCCCATGCTCGTCCGTTTGTCCATCGCCGCCTCCACCTCGGGCGGCAGCGATATGTTCTCGACGAACAGGTTCACCAGCGTCAACCCATACGGCTGAAAATCCGTCGCCATCTTCGTCGCGATATACTGCCCCAACTGCTCGTAACTTCCCGCCAGATCGAGCGCCGGAATTTTGCTCTGTCCCAACGCATCGGCGAATCGCGAGGAGACCATGTCGCGCAGCTGCTCTTCCAAATCTTCCAGCGTAAACCGCGCCCCGGTCCCGGCGATTTGCTTAACGAACGTGGCGGCGTCGCTGATGCGGATGGAATAGTTCCCGAACGCCCGCAGCCGCACCATTCCGAATTCGGCATCGCGCATCATGATCGGATTCTTCGTGCCGAACTTCCGATCCGAAAACACGCGGGTGGAGACGAAATACACCTCGGCTTTGAAAGGGCTGTTGAAGCCGTACTTCCATCCCTTGAGGTCGGCCAGGATCGGCATGTTCTGCGTCTGTAGCGTAACCGTGCCGGGATGGAAGACATCCGCGAGCTGCCCTTCATTGACGAACGCCGCCGTCTGCGATTCGCGGACGATGAGCTTCGCGCCGTTTTTGATCTCGTTGTCCCGCCGTGGAAACCGCCAGACCATCGTGTCCTTGGTGTCATCGTTCCACTCGATGATGTCGATCAACTGACCTTTAATTGAATCCCAGAGGCCCATGATGTCTCCTTTGTGTGAATTGCCGGTATCAAGGATACCAAAGGGTACATAGCGTGGGAAAGCGGGGAGACGTTATAATTTACGGGGATAATCGGAAGTGGTGTTTCCACTGAGCCGTGAAGGATCAGACTTCACTTCCGTTTGGTCATGCGTGTCCAGAGCGTTACGCCGTGCGGAGATCCAGATGAAATTTGAGACAGTTCGCAGAGGATCGTTGGGTCGGATGCTGACGTACACCTTCCTGTTGACGATCGTCGCCGGTGATTTCATTTCAGCTCATGCCGCGAATATTTTCGACGAGGACGCGCCGCCGACCAAGTTGGCGCCTCCGGCCCCGTTGCCAGGCAACCAACCGACGGCAGCAGACTCACCCGCCATTCCATTGCCGACGACGCGCCCGCAAGCAAGCCAATGGCTGCCGACTCTGTCTAGTGCACCGCTTATTCTCGTTCCACCGGAACCGCCGACGTTGGGTGTTCAGGCACCTGCGTCCATCACGGCGCAACGAACCTTAGTCCTGCCGAACGGTGATCAATTATTATATTTGTCCGCGGAGTTCGACCCTTCCCTTCACGTGTCTGCCTGGGAATCGCTTCGAATCGATTCGGCTACCGAGGACACCGGCGCGGCGGCGCTGATTCAGAATACCGTTGTTTATGCCTCGCCTGCTCAGGCGGGTCATGCGTCATGGCAACTGCATCTTCAGACGTCGCCTGCGGCGAAATCACTGGCTAGCATTAAAGGGTTCGCCACTTTTCTCAACACCACGGAAACGCAGATGCTGGAAGTGAAAAATCTCAAGAATCTGACCGGCGAAAAAATCGTTTGCGGCAATGTGGAGATTGCGCTTACCTACGTTCAACGCGCCACGGATTTCGGCATTCAAGTCGACACCCATTGCCCTGCGGGAATCGATTTGGACAAGTTCAAAGTTTTCAATCGCCTTGCGTTGAATGCCACAAAGCTGGTCACTGATTCCCACGGCGTAAAATTGATGAATTATTCGTCGAGTGGTTCGTACAGAAATGAAGGCGCGCACAATGTATACTACTACAAAATCCCTCAAAACGGTGCCGCCGGTGAAGGGGCGCAGCTGACTTGGGACATACCCACCAAAGTCACTAGAATCGATAAAGCGTTCGAGCTGAAAAATGTTGCGCTGCGGCAGCAGGTCATCTCGGGCAGTCCAGCGCCGATTCGGTTGCCTGCAGAGGTGACGCTTCGCCATCTCCCCGCTTCCGGCAGCGTGCCGGTCGGAGCACAGCCCACGCCCCTTTCGGCGTCGCGGCGATTCACTTTCCATCTCAAGTCCGCCACCCCGCAGCTCGCATTTCTGGAACTTGGACGGCAAAGCGGTTTGAAATTCGAGCCCGATCAATCGGACGTGTGGAGCCGCATCGCCACGCGATCGATCAATCTTGACGTCGAAAATGTTCCCTATTGGGAAGCCGCACGCCCGATCTTCCTGCAAGCGCGAACAATGCCGCTGTATGCTCCGGATGGCCGGGTCATTATGGGAATTTTGAATGCGGAACGGACCTGGGATCGTGAACCGTTTTCCGTCAGTGGGCCCGTGCTGATTAGCACCCCGCTGGTATTTGTTATGCCGCCGTTCACACCGGCGGCAAGCTTGCAATTCACCGCCCTGATCGAACCCACGCGCACCGGCCTTTCTTGGGAAACGCTCCAAGTGGAGTCAGCGATCGACGACACCGGAGCGGCCATCGCGGTGATCCCCACCAAGAAAAAGCTGCACTTCTCCGTTCAAAACGGTACTGCGCGTCAGGACGTCACGCTGCAGCCCAGCCCCAAAGCTCGGCGCATCGCCGGCATTAAGGGCACGGCAAGTTTTTTAATTCGCGAGAGTGCTGAAGTCCTGAAAATTGACAACCTGCCCACCGCACGCGGAATAAAGGTGACGATCGGAGGCATGGATTTTGAGGTTAATTACCGGCCCACCCTTGAAGGATGCAACATCGATATCATTATTCGGCCAGGCTCGAAATCTCCGGAGGATTTTAGATTTCTGGTGCAAGAGGCCCTTTTCGTGCTGCCCGCGGTGGCTGATAGTCAGGGGCGAGCGCTCTACTATCGCACACGTTCCGCCAGCGAAATCACCGAGAACGGCGTGCGGATCATCATGGGCTTTCATCGCACCATCGCGGGTCTTCCGGCGAACGATCGCAATGCCGCCGGGCTCGCCAGTACATTTACGTGGACCATTCCAACGTCAATCTCCCGCTGCGAGACGCCGTTTGAAATCAAAAACGTGCCGATTCAAGTGAAGAGTCTGAATCAATAAACGAGATGGAGTTCATAATTAGCCGGTCTCGCTTGCGAGCCGCGTCCCGCAGGATGCGTTTCCAGACGCG
>JANXVV010000201.1 GCA_025351525.1 Humisphaera sp.
CTTGCGGAACGGCAACGTGGTGTATTGCGGCCAATCGGTCATCAACGCCACGGCATCGGCACCGGCGGCGCAGCTCACCGGGTCGGCAAGCCATTCCACTTCATCCTTGAACAACTGCTTCATATTCTCCATGCCCTTGGGATCAGTGGCGCGGACGCGGGCACCCTTGTCGAGCAGGTAGCGGATGACGTCGATCGCCGCCGACTCGCGAATGTCGTCCGTGTCGGCTTTGAAAGCCAGGCCCCAGACGGCGATCGTCGCGCCTTCGATCGGACGGCCCAATTTCTGGATGATTTTTTCGGCGAAACGCTTTTTCTGATTCGTGTTGATCGTCTGGATCGCGTTGATGAACAGGCTTTCGTAGCCGGCGGATCGGGAGATGTGCTCCATGGCGGCGACGTCTTTGGGGAAGCACGATCCGCCGTACCCGCAGCCGGCTTTCAGGAATGCCGGCCCGATGCGGCTGTCGGAACCGATACCCTTGCGGATGTCTTCCACATCGGCACCGTAGTGTTCGCAGAGAATCGTCATCTCATTCATAAACGAGATGCGGGCGGCCAACATGCTGTTGGCGGCGTACTTGGTCAGCTCCGCCGACTCCCAGCCCATGGTCAAAAAGTTTTCCTCGCGCTTGATGAGCGGGTCATATAGCCGGCGCATCATGCGGAAGGCTTCGGGCGATTCACCGCCAATGACGATGCGATCGGGATTAAGGCAGTCTTGAACCGCCGTGCCTTCCTTCAGAAATTCGGGATTGCTGACGACTTGCACATGCGCTTTGGTCTGCGTCTTCAGGAAATTGTACAGCTTGCGATTTGTGCCGGCGGGGACGGTCGACTTCACGATGATGGTCACCATGTAATCGTTCTGCAATTCCGCCAGGGCGTCGCACACTTCCTTGCCCGCGCCTTCCAGATAGCTCATGTCGACGGTGCCATCGTCCTTGGGCGGCGTGCCGACGCACAGGAAAACCACCTCCGCATCCTTGACGGCTTCTTTGACGTTGTCGGTGAATTGGATCTGACCCGATGCGTAATGCTCCTGCATCAGTTCCTGCAGGCCGGGCTCGAAGATAGGGCAGTGACCGTCCATCAGGGATTTAAGTTTGCGGGCATCTTTTTCGACGCCGCGAACATTGTGACCGATGGCGGCCAGGCAGGTTCCGGTGACCAGACCGACGTATCCACAGCCGATGATTGTGACATCCATGGTTTTACTTTCCTTGAGATTTCCGAGTCGCCGAGCGGTTTAGCAACTTTGCGAATTGGCCACTGCCGTTGAATTTCGCGTATGGTTTAACATGAGCGGGCCGGTATGGCTACCGAGCCGTTTCAGAGCGACCCCCGGAACGATCCCGGCGACATTGACGCTCGCATTGGCCTTAGATCGGCCAGAAACGGGACGAAGGTCTCTGGCGAAGGCTAAAAAATTTACGAAGAAGGCATTTTGCACCCGGAAAGTAGTTACGGGACGTGCGGCTAACAGGTTCGGGAAGCGGATGATTGTGATAGCCGTGGGCGGAAGCCCCGGGCCTGCCGGCCACGGCTATCACGTTCCGAGAATCGAGCAGGCTTTTTTGAAGATCGAGTGATTCATGCAGCTAAACCCGCAGCAGGAGGAAGTCGCCGAGCATTTTTTCGGGCGGATGCTCACGCTCGCCGGGCCGGGGTCGGGCAAGACCAAGACATTGACCGAACGGACCGGCCGACTGATCCGCAAGGGCATCCCGGCTTACAACATCCTCTGCCTGACATTCACCAACAAAGCCCGCGATGAAATGCAGAACCGAATCGTCGCGGTGCATGGCGACCTCGCCAAAAAAGTCTTCATCAGCAATTTCCACGGCCTGTGCGGGATCATCCTTCGCCGCATGGGAACCTCGCTCGGTTACACCGAACGGATGACCGTCTGCGATTCCGACGATCAGACGGACCTTATATTGCAATTGGCGAGAATGCAGGGAATGGAACCGACCAAGCCCCAGGCCCGCGGCATGGCGGCGATGGCAAACGACTGGCGAGAAAGCCTCGGCACCGATGCGCAGTTGATCGCCGCCATCGACGACCGAATCAGCGAATCGGAATTTCGCGTCATCCGCAAATATGTCGAGACGATCCGATTGCGGAATCAAGTGGATTTCAGCGGCCTGCTCTCCGAAACGGTTCGGTTGCTGCGGCAAACCCCCGAGGTGCTGGATAAGCTCCAGAAAAAATTCCGGTTCATTCAGGTGGATGAGTTTCAGGATACCAATCGCGCGCAGAATGAGATCGTCGAACTGCTGGCCGGCGCAGAGGATAATGTGCTGGCGGTGGGCGATGGCGACCAGAGCATCTATGAATGGCGCGGGGCCAGCCCGGAGGGGATTCCCCAGTTCATCCGCAACGGCGAGAAAAAAACCGGCAGGTGCGGCATCGTGAAACTGGGCGTGAATTACCGCTCGACACCGGAGGTGATCGCGGTGGCGGACCGGTTGATCAAGTGTTCGTCGAATCGCATCCCGGTCGAATTCAGCACGGTGCATCAGAGCGGCGAGCCGGTGAAATGTGCCAGGATGCCGAAGCCCGAAGATGAGGCGGATGGAATCGCGCTGAATATTCAGACGATGATGCAGTGCGGAAACCAGCCGCGCGATATGGCGGTCTTTTATCGCACCAACGACATGAGTCGGCTGATCGAGCAGGCATTGGCGAAGCGGCAAATCTCCTACGTCGTCGTCGGCAGCGGAAGCTATTACGACCGCATGGAGGTGAAGGATGTGCTGTCGATGTTGCGGTTTTTGTGCAACCCGAAAGACGGCATCTCTTTCGCCCGCATCGCCAACAAACCGGCGCGCGGGATGGGCGATGCACTGATCGGAAAACTGGAAGCTTTTATCGAACGGCGAAAAGTTGATCTGCTCGAAGCGATGGAAGAGAAAATGCTCCCCGAGATTACCGATGAACATGGTAAACCGCTCGGTGAGGCGGCGCTGAAAGCGTGCCGTGAGGCAAGGGAGATCTTCGGGTTTGAGACGGATGGCATGACGGTTGGGCAGGTGGTGACCGAAGTGCTTCGCCGCACGAAGTATGATGAATGGTTGAAGGACAAATACGAAGAGAAAAATGAGTATGAGGCGCGCAATCGCAATGTGACCGAGCTGGTCAACAGCATTGTGGAGTTCAGCGGCAAAAGCCCGCGCGCTTCGATTGCCGACTATCTGCAAAGCATCTCGCTCTACACCGATCACGACGGCCAGCGGGATGACAACGGGGTTCGGCTGATGTCGCTGCACGCCTCGAAAGGTCTCGAGTTCGACATCGTCTATATGATCGGCGTCGAACACGGTATTCTCCCGCACGAAAAAGCGATCAAAGACCGGGCCGAGCGCGGCCTGGAAGAGGAACGCCGTCTGTGTTACGTCGGTTTCACTCGCGCCCGCAAAATGCTCCGCGTGACCTGGTGCGAGCAGCGACAGGATACTTTCGCCCGCAGTGCCACCGCCAAGTTCAAGCCCAGCCTCCCCAGCCGATTTTTACTGGAAGCCGGGCTGATGACGACAGAGGAATATCAGGAGGCGGTGCGATCGGCGATGAAGGGACGGGCGGGGAAAAAGGGGAAGGTGAAGCTGACGTGATCGCTAGGAAGTGTAAGTGCATCTGAAAGCCCATGGAACTTGTTCCATGGGATCTTCCCCTATCAAATCAATGCACTTTTTCATATCCTTCAAACAACCACCGCAGCGCACGAGGATGAAGCATGTTTGGCTTTGGCAAACCCGATGAGCCGGAGACCGGCCCGATGGAGGAACCGGGTGTCAGCACCAAGCTGTGCATCGGGTCTTACAACGGCAAGTATCCGACGGTCGGCCTGTACGACTGCCGTCATCGCAAGGTCTGGATCTGCCGTCCGCTCAGCGGTCAGGCCATCCGCACGTCGCATGCGCGGTTGATCACCGGTGCCGAAAACGCCGTGTCCACCGTCTGGAAAGATCGCTTCATCTGCTTTTGGTTCTACACCCCGCGCACCGGCGAAGGATACATCCACGGCTACCCGATCGACTGGGAAGAGGCCCATCTGCTCGTCCGCATCGACCCCCATTGGGATTACGAGCGCCTGCAACTGGTCCCCGCCCATATGGAGGATCACGTCAACGAAAACCTCGAGAGGCAATTTCGGCACGGGGAACGCATTTTCGCTTTTTTTGCCGAATCCAATCTTAAATATCCGTTCAGCCTTCACTTCATTGGACAAAAGGCGACCGATTCGCAATTCTATCTTAAGCGAATGGAACCGAAGGAATAGACCAATTACAAACACAGGTGAATTCATGGGTGATTTTGCATCTCCGACCATCCGAACTTTTCAAGTCTTTCCCGATCTGCCCGAGTCGCTCAAGCCGTTGAATGAGCTGGCGCACAATATCTGGTGGATGTGGCATCCGGACGGCGTCGAACTTTTTCGACGGCTGGATCGCAAGCTCTGGGAAGACGTCTACCACAACCCGGTCAAACTGCTCGGCGCGATCGATCAGGAGAAACTCGCGGCTGCCGCGCTGGACGAGGGATATCTGGCACATTTGGGCCGTGTCTACATGATGTTCAAGGCGCATCTCAGCGAAAAAGGCTGGTATCAGAAGGCACACACCGAACAATCCAAACTGCTCGTGGCGTACTTCAGCGCGGAATTTGGGCTGCACGAATCGCTTCCAATCTACTCGGGCGGCCTGGGAATCCTGGCCGGCGACCATCTAAAAAGTGCCAGCGAAATCGGGCTTCCGCTAGTGGCGGTCGGACTGCTCTATCGCCAGGGATATTTTCAGCAATATCTGTCGGCGGACGGTTGGCAGCAGGAGGCTTACCCGGAACTGGATTTTTACAACCTGCCGATCGTGCCCCTGAAATACGCCGATGGTTCCGACGTCCACGTGCGCGTCGACATGCCCGAAAACGCGGTGTTCTGCAAAGTCTGGAAAGCCAGCGTGGGCCGCATTCCGCTCTACCTGCTCGACACGAACCTGACCGAAAACGCCCCCGCCGATCGCGACATCACCAGCCGGCTGTATGGCGGCGGCACGGAGATGCGGATCAAGCAGGAAATCGTCTTGGGCATCGGTGGGCTTCGCGCGTTGGAAGCGCTGAACGTCCAACCCAACATCTATCACATGAATGAAGGGCACAGCGCCTTTCTCGCGCTCGAGCGCATCCGGGTGCTGCTCAATGAGCGCCCGATCACTTTCGACGAAGCCCGTCAGCAGGTGATGGCCACCAACTGCTTCACGACTCACACACCGGTGCCTGCGGGCATCGACATGTTCCCGCCGGATCTGGTGATGAAGTATTTCCGGTCGTACATCCCTTCACTGAAATTGGATGAGGAGGGTTTTTTGGCGCTGGGTCGGGAAGATGTGACGAACAGCAAGCAGGGTTTCTCGATGGCGGTGCTGGCGATTCGGTTGGCCGACAGCATCAACGGCGTCAGTTGGCTGCACGGGGATGTGTCGCGGAAAATGTGGCACACCCTCTGGCCGCAGGTGCCGCCCGATGAAGTGCCGATCAAGCACATCACCAACGGCGTACACGTGCGGTCGTGGTTTTCACCGGATATACAGTTCGTCCTCGACCGGTATCTCAGCGGCAAATGGATGACCGACCCGACGGATCAAACCGTGTGGGAAGGGGTCAATCAGATTCCCGACGAAGAATTGTGGCGCGCTCACGAGCGTTGCCGCGAGCGATTGGTGGGATGGGTGCGCGGCGTGCTGCGCGAGCAACTCACCCGTCGCGGCGGTTCCTATGAAGAGGTGCAAACCGCCGATGAAGTGCTCGACCCGGAGGCATTGACCATCGGTTTTGCCAGGAGATTTGCCACCTATAAGCGAGGCGCGCTGCTGATGCGCGACCAAGACCGCCTGATGCGTCTGCTGGAAGACACCAAGCGGCCGATTCAGTTTGTCTTTGCCGGCAAGGCGCACCCGGCCGACCACGAAGGCAAGGAACTCATCAAGACGATCGTCAATTTCGCAAGGTCGGCGAACGTTCGACGCCGCATGGTCTTCCTTGAAAATTACGACATCAACGTGGCGCGCTATCTGGTTCAAGGCGTCGACGTGTGGCTCAACACACCGCGCCGGCCCTATGAAGCCTCCGGCACCAGCGGGATGAAAGCCGCCGCCAACGGGGTGCTCAATCTTTCGGTGCTCGACGGTTGGTGGGTCGAAGGCTATGCCCCGGATCTCGGCTGGGCAATCGGTCGCGGTGAAAGTTACAGCGATGCGAACTATCAGGACACGATCGAGAGCAACTCGCTCTACGACCTTTTGGAGAAGCAGATTCTCCCGCTGTTTTACGAGCGCGGCGGCGACAACATCCCCCGGCCATGGATCGCCCGGATGAAAAATTGCCTTCGAAAACTCGCGCCGGTGTTCAACACCAACCGCATGGTTCGCGAATACGCCGAGACGTTCTACGTCCCCGCCCTGATTCGCGGCGAGCGTCTGGGCGCCAACAATCTCGAGCGATCGATCGAGCTGGCCCATACGAAAGATCATCTCCGCTACAAATGGAGCGGCATCAAAGTGGTCGGTGTCCACAGCAGCGGCAACGGCAACTTTAAGGTGGGCGACAGCGTGAAGATTGAAGCAATGATCGACTTGCCCGATCTTAAGCCGGACGACGTGGCGGTGGAGTTATTCGCCGGTTCGCTGAATGCGACGGGCCAGATTGAAAAGCCCACACTGTTGCGAATGAAGTACAGCCAGCAGATGGCCCCCGGTCGGCATTTGTTCGTCGGCGAGATCAGTTGTCGTTCCAGCGGTCGCCAGGGCTACTCGATCCGAGTCGTGCCCGGCAGCATGGATCTGGCGACACCGTTTGAACCGGGGTTGATCCTCTGGAACTAAAATGATTTTCCTTCAAGCCGGAGGCGGAAGGCGCAGCCGACCCTCCGGCTTGTATTCAACTACGATCCCCACTTGAACGTCACCGGCGCATCCACATCCGGGTGAAGGCTCTTATGCACCGGGCAGGTGGTGGCCGCGTTCTCCAACCGCTGTCGATCCTCCTCCGAGACTTCCCTCGGCACGTGAATCTCCACCGGCAGCCTGCCGATGCGACGAATGCCGGTCGTGATCATGTGCTTCTCCACGCGCACTTTGGTGCCGCTGATGTCGATCCCATGTCGCTGTGCAACAATCCCCATCGTCGTCACGATGCAAGTGCCGAGCGCGGTTGCCATCAGATCGGTCGGGGAAAATGATTCACCCTTTCCCATGTTGTCCTTCGGCGCGTCAGTGGTGAGCACCGTACCCGAGGGGCCATGGACTGCGGAACAGTGAAGCGTGCCTTCATAGACGATATTGATTTCAACCATACCGCTGATTGTCCCCCAATACGGAAGTTTGGGCAAC
This sequence comes from Humisphaera sp., assembly GCA_025351525.1. Lineage (GTDB taxonomy): Bacteria > Planctomycetota > Phycisphaerae > Tepidisphaerales > Tepidisphaeraceae > JANXVV01. The sequence continues at coordinate 7,385 of JANXVV010000201.1, forward strand.
CTACACCTCTATCTAACGTATCTCCACGCGGATTGCAGGACTATGTCAATGCACATTAATTCATTGCAATTTCGATAATCCAAGGTAAATTATCGAGTAAGCTCATCCGGGTGCAGAACTCTCTCAACCTACTTTGCCCAACCGGCACAAACGACGAAGAGGACTCTGATCCGGGTCGCGTTAGAGTAAGTCACTGGGAAGGCAAGCAATGTTCAAATCAGCAAACCGGGGAACTCAATCCAATTCATTTTCGAAATACTCCGCGATGGAAAAGGCAGTGTGCTTCGCGCTCGAACCATTGGAGTCGCGTAGACTGCTCAGTTCAAGCATCGGCGGCACCCTCTATAACGATGCCAACGGCAACCATCTTCGCGAGGCGGGTGAGAATGGTATTGCCGGGGTTTCGGTCTACCTCGATTTGAATGGCATCGACACCCTTGTCGCCGCCGATCCCGTGGTGACGACCGATGTGAACGGGGCCTACAACTTCACCGGACTTACCGCCGGTAACTATCTGGTGCGTCCGGTGCCGTCGGCGGCCAGAGTCATCACCACGCCGGTCTGGGGCGGCAAATACTTTGTCCCACTCGCGGCGAATCAAAACGTGACCGGTGAAGACTTCGGCCTGCAGGCGCCGGGGTCGCCGAATTTCATCGTCAACGGGCAGACGCTCATCGCCGGCGGCGCGGTCGGCCGTGCGACACTGACGCGATACAATTTCGATGGATCAACCGATGTCGGCTTTGGATTGCTCGGCGTGGTGACGCTGCCGCCGAGTGTTGCAGGTCAACC
>JANXVV010000220.1 GCA_025351525.1 Humisphaera sp.
CTGTGCCGAAGGCACGCGTTTTTCGGATCAAAAAAGCGTGCCTTCGGCACAGCCGCTAAAAAATGGCTGATCCTTTCATAGACCGCGAATGGCACCCTTCAACTCTTCCGTTTTTTCCTCGCCTTCGGTTCGATCCCATGCTCCGCCGCATACTTCTCTTCAAGCTCTTTGATGATTTTCCGATTCGCCAGTTTCGCCACGGGGCCCATTCGCTGGACGAGCAGCGTGCCATTCAAATGGTCGAACTCATGCTGCCAGATGCGGGTCAGATATCCGTCGGCTTCCTGACGGAATTTCTGGCCGTGCAAATCCAGTGCGTCCATGACCATCGTTTTGGCCCGCCAGATATTCGCGCTGATGTTCGGCAAACTCAGGCAGCCTTCCTCGGCCTCCTCCTCACCCTCGGCTTCCGATAAAAGCGGGTTGACATAAACCCGATCATCTTCAGGGAGGCCGGAGGGGTTCATCACAAACAGCCGCAGGTTGATCCCGACCTGCGGGGCCGCCAAACCGACGCCCCGATGTTCGCGCATCAACTCGAACATTCGGTCGGTGAGCGATTTGAGCGAGTCGTCAAAACAGGTCACGTCCCTGCTGACTTTTTTGAGTCGCGGGTCCGGCCAGAGAATGATTTTCAGGTCTTCGTACATGGTCTTACACTTTGCCGGCCAAGAGTAGATGATTTGTTTGACACGTTCAACCGGAACGGGTTAGATTCACTTGAATAGTCGCCGCGCATTGTCCCATTTCAGGTCGGTTATGTTATAGTCCAAGCGTCCCCAAAGTCCCTTTTCCCGCAGGAAATACACGTGGCAGAAGAGCCGAAGGTTTATCAGGAAGTTCCGGACGATCAGCGCACGAAGGCCCAGACCTTCTTCAGCCGCGGCAAGACCGTCGCCGACACCGGGCAGTTCGATTACGCGGTCGAGATGTTTCTTCAGGGATTGGCGATCGATCCCGAGGCCGTCGAGGCGCATAAGGATCTGCGCATGATCGCCATGAAGCGCAAGGCGAGCGGCGGCAAACCGGTGGGCATGTTCGACAAGATGAAATTGCTGCGCTCCGGCAAGGAGGAAAAGACAAACATGCTCAATGCCGAAAAGGTGATGAGCTTCGATCCCGGCAGCACGGATGCGATGCAGGCGATGATTGTGGCCGCCAACAAAGGCGGGTTCTGGGAAACGGTGATGTGGCTCGGCCCGATCTTCGAGGAGGCGAACGCCAGCCTGGGGAAAAAGGCGGAGTATCAAAAATTCATCGTGCTGCGCGATGTCTATAAAGACTTGCAGCAATGGGCTCTGGCGGTGCGGGCGTGTCAGTATGCCTGCCAGTTGAAGCCAGAGGACATGGATCTGGGTTCGGAGTTGAAGCGCCTGAGCGTGTTGGAAACCATGCGCAAGGGCAACTATGCCGGCAGCGAGGGTTTTCGCGGCAGCATGCGCGATCGGGACGGCCAGCAGAAGCAGATGGAATCGGAGCGCGACGTGAAATCCGCCGGTTTCCTGGAGCGAACGATCATCGATGCCGAGGCGCAGTACAAAGCCGACCCCACCGAACCGGGTAAGATGCTGAAGCTCGTTGAAGCGCTGGTGAAGACCGAGCAGATGGAGTTTGAGAATCGGGCGATTGAAATTTTGCAGGAATGGTACGAGAAGACCAAGCAGTTCCGCTTTCGCCGGAATATCGGGCAGGTGAATATCAAGATGTGGAACCGGATGGTCCGGGCCAAGCGGGAAGAGGTGAAGGCCAATCCCGCCAACGAGCAGATGAAGAAGGATTACGAGCAGGCCCGTCACGATCAGCTCGAGTTTGAGCTGAAGGAATACGCCGAGTGGGCGGAGAATTATCCGACGGAGATGATCCTGCGATTCGAACAGGCCAAGCGATTGTTTATGTTGAAGCGGTTTGACGAGGCGATCCCCGTCCTGCAGCAGTCGGCGAACGATCCGAAAATTCGGGCCGATTCATACACCTGGCTGGGAAAGGCTTTCTACGAAGCCGGTTTCCCGGATGAGGCGGCGCAGATTCTGGAGACCGCGATCAACGAATACCCGTTGCGCAACGATGACAAATCAAAGGATATGTTTTATTGGCGGGCGCGTTCGCTGGAACAAATCAACGATTCTGAAGCGGCGTTGAAGCTGTACAGCCAGTTGGCGCAATGGCAGTTCAACTATCTGGATGCCCAGCAGCGGATTAAAAAGCTGCGCGAAGAGCGAGCCAAGAAATAATTCCTCCGGTCCCCTCCCCCCAGTACTCCGGGGGGAGGGTTCGGGTGAGGGGTTTTCGTATTTGAAATGCTTCCCACTGGAATGTTGCGCTTGGAAAAGTTTGGAAATTTGGAACGCCAACTTACTCATCAAACCTCCCCTCACCCTAACCCTCCCCCCGGAGTACCTGGGGGAGGGGACCGGAAAAATCCGTCTGATTTCCATCGTCGAATGGGTGGCGGGTTGGTATTGGCACTTGTGATCGCGCTCTGCGCTTTTGGGGGAACGCGTTGGTATTGGAATCATCAGGCGAACTGGGGCACGGTGGTTCCCGGCAAAATTTTCCGCAGCGCGACGGTGTCTCGTTATCTGATCCGCCAAAAGCTCGTCGACCATCGGATCGGTGTGATTGTCTTTCTCTCTCGCGACACGGGAGACGATGCCGATCTGACCGCCGAGCGCAAGACGGCGGGTGATTTGGGGATTCAGTTCCTGAACTTTCCAATGAACGGTGACGGCGTGGCCAGGCCCGAGCAATACACCGCGGCCTTAACGGCCGTGTGTCAGGCGAAGGAAGCGGGTAAGCCCGTGTTGATCCACTGCCATTCCGGAGCACAGCGCACCGGTGGGGTGGTGGCAATGTATCGGCTACTCGTCGAGGGAAAATCGCCGCCCGAAGCTTATTCCGAACTGGTGCATTACGGTTTTAACCCGTCGAGAAATCCGACGCTGCTGCCTTTTCTGGATTCGCATATCGCCGAATGGGCACAGGCATTGACCGATGAAAAAATCATCCCGCGCGCTCCCGACCCCTTGCCGAAAATAACCCCATGACGATCGCGGAAAACCATGGGCGCGCATCGCTGCGGAAGCGGGTTCCCTTCAATTTCTCAGCCCTGGGTATGGCGGCGGTCATCTTCAGCTTCGCGCTGATCTGCTACCTGCCTTTTCCGGCGGGGGCACCGCTGGCCGGCACGGAAGGGCACCGCGCCATGACCGCCCATCAGATGGTCGAGTCCGGGCAATGGACGGTGCCGATGATGTGGGGGCGCGTCTATCTCGCCAAGCCTCCGCTGCATTACTGGATCATCGCGACATTCGAGAAAATATCCGGTCGCGCCACGCCGTTCATCTGGCGGTTGCCCTCGGCGATCGAAGCCTCGCTGACGGCGGCGATGTTAAGCCTATTCGCCGGCCGATGGTTTGGACGAATCGCCGGCTGTGTCGCCGGTGTTTCATCCGTCGCGATGATCGCGCTCTGGGGTGAAAATCGCGGGGCGGACATTGATGTCACTAACACGTTGGCCGCGAATTTCGCGGCTCTGTGCCTGATCGAGCTTCACTTCAATTCACCGGTCCGTCCACTCCGCTGGATTCTCGCGGCAGGCGTGGGTATCGGCGCAGCGCTGCTCGTCAAAGGCCCGGCGGGAATGACGATCATCCTCGGGCCGATTCTCTGGTTCGCCATCGTCTCAATCCAAAATCGAGAGTGGTCGGCGTTCGGCAGGTTGTCGATCTGGGTTCCTTTTCTGATCGGTGCGGCCATATTTCCGGCTTGGTATTTCACATGCAAACATTACCTGAAAACGCACGCACTGCTTCCCGACCTGACCGGTGTAAATGAAGGGATTCAAGATCTGCTTCCGCACGACTGGGGTTGGAAGCGATCGATTGAATGGATTTTTCTTCCGATCACTTTGTTCCTCTACGCGCTGCCGATTTCGCTCGGGTTGCCGCTGTCGATGTTGCGCGAAGTGCGGGGGAACGATACCCGGCGCGCCCGTCTCATGGCGGCACTCGCGGCGACGGTTTTTCTGGCCTGGGGCGTCTGCTTTATTTCCGGGATGCACCTGCCGCGATATGCCTACGTCACGCTGCCGATCCTCTGCGTGCTGGCCGGCGCGGTGTCGGCTTACGTGCCCGACGCACCGCCCGGTTTCGTTCGATGGATGCGCGTGATCGCCTTCTGGTCCATAGTCGTTTTCGGCGGCGCGGTGGTGGTCATCGGCGGGCTGCTCTGGAAACATGCGGAGATTCGTCCGTTGCTCGTCGCCACCACTTTCGCCGCCGTCGCGATTTCGTCGACGGGCGCATACTCGCTGGCAAACCGCGCCGACGGTTGGAAGTCGTTGTGGGCCATTCCCCTTCTGATGTTCGTACTTTCCATCATGCTCGGGCAGTACGCGTTTTTCGATCGCGTCCGTCGATCGTGCCTCATCCCCGCCAAACAGATTCGAGACATTGTCGGCGAAGACGCGCATCTGGTGACCTGTCAGATGGTGCTCGACCAGCCGGATTTGTTTTATTACATCGGCCTGCCCACCCGGGCCACGAATGATGATCTGCTCGATTGGCGTCCGCTGCCCTCCGGAACCTGGGCGATTCTGGAACAGCTGGAATTAGACGCGTGGCAGGCGAAGGTGCCGGAGCGGATCGTCAGGATTTATCCAATCATCGCGAATAAAAATAAGGGGTATCTGGTGTGGTATGCAATCCCGCCGACAGATGGAGGTGAAGCCCGATCTGATGGCGAAATCCAACCAAAGTATTTTGAGAAGCAGGTGGCATGGGCGTCTCGCCCATGTTTTTCAGCAGAAAAATGCACGGGCGAGACGCCCATGCCACTTGAACCCGAGGTGCCGCTTGATCCGCCATGACCGGCGGAACATCGCGTGGGTGCTTGGATTGGTCGCGATTTTTTTTGCGGCGGTTGCGCCGACGTTGAGCTGGCCTCAGTTTTCCGGCGACAGTGAGGATCTGGTCGTGCAAGCCGTGCTGGAGATGCGCAACGGCGGGCCCAAGTGGGTGCCGAATCTGAACGGTAACCCGCGGATTCGCAAGCCCCCGCTGGCGACGTGGATTTCCGCCGCCGCAGTTTCGTCTCACACCGTTCACGATCTTTCCAGCACGATCCCCGCGATTCGCGAGTCGGCGTATCGGCATCTCGCGTGGGAAGTTCGCTGGCCCGCGCTGGTGGCCGCGTGCCTGATGCTGCTGACCATCGCGTGGACGGCGAACCTGATCGGCGGGCCGGCACATGTCATTCCATCCTTCATCATCTGCGGCTCGTCACTGCTCTTTCTCCGCTTCGTGAGAGCGGCGACGACGGATGTCTATCTGGCACTCTGGGTGACAGTCGCCAACGCCTTCTTCACCGCCGCGATCTTACGGAACCGGCGATGGCTCGGATGTATCGGCGGGGGAATCGCAGTGGGCCTGGCGATGATGAGCAAAGGGCCGGCAGTGCTGGTGGAATCCGTGTTGCCGTTTGCGGTCTATCTCCTCTTCAGGTGGCATGGGCGTCCCGCCCGCGCAATTTCCGATGGAAAACACCGGCAAGACGCCCATGCCACCTCCTGGACCCTTCCGATTTCACTCGGTGTTTTTCTGATGCTGCTCGTCTCGCTGGCTTGGCCGCTCAGCGTGATGCTGCTCATCCCCGGAAGCTGGAACACCTGGATCATGGATATCCTGGGGAAACGCACCGACCGCGTGTCGCGCGATCCGTGGTTCGCCTACTGGGCGCTGCTGCCCAACATGTTTCCCTGGCTGCCGTTGTTCATCGCGGGAATTTACATCGCGTGTCGGAAATTACGCCGATCCAAAAGAATCGCCCTCGCGATTTTTCTAGTCGGTGTGCCGTTGATCGTTCTCAGTTTTCTGCACGATCGTAAAGAGCGTTACCTGCTTCCGATGATCGGCCCCGCCGCCATTCTCACCGCCCATGCGGCGGTTCGTCTCAAGCGCGTCTATCCCCTGCGCGAAACAGCGGCGAAAATCGTTTGGTGGATTCACTGGGGATCGCTCATCGTACTCGCCATCGGGCTTCCGCTGGCCGGTTGGCTGAAGCTAAAGCGGCTGGACGGCGGGCCGTGGTATTCCCCAACCCTGTTCGCCGGGGCATTGATCGGCGGCATGGCGATTCTAGCCGTGGGGATGCTGTTTCAACGCTACCGGCGCGACAGCTTCATCCTGACTGGCGGCACCCTCATGCTGCTCGTCAGCGCACTTTTGCTCCATGGGTTGACCGCCAGTCCCGAGGGTCTCAGCGAAATGAAGCCCATCGCCGACCGTCTTCACGCGGATTTTCCCGATGGCAGGATCGTCTACTACGATCCCCCGCCGCGCGTAAAACCGGTCACGCTCGATTTGGATATCTATCTCAATCGCATCGTCCCGGTCACCTCGGAATTGCCTCCCTCGGCGGTTTACGAAGGCGTCTCGGCCATCGTGGTGCTGCGAAAAGAAGGGGATCGCGTACCGGTATTTGAAGGTTGGAAAACCAAGTTTGACCTGATGAGTCGTAAGCATCATTGGTATGTATTGGGACGGGATGCAGAGGGGGTACAGCACTGATTATTTAGCCGTCTCGCTTGCGAGGCGCGTCTGACGGAACAACGGTTCAGCCGCGCCTCGCAAGCGAG
>JANXVV010000257.1 GCA_025351525.1 Humisphaera sp.
CCGTCCTGCCGATCCAACCGCCAACCCCGCGATCGAAAGGGGGACCGTACGGGAGGGGACAGTGCGGGTCACCTCACCTTTTCCACAGGAGTTTCAGATGCCCGGCAACAGTTTCATCCCAAACAAAGACATGGAATTACAGGCGTACGCCGCTGATTTTCTGGCTAAAATCACGGCGTCGCCGGCGACCTATGGCCTCCTTCCGGCGGATGCCACGGCGATGGCCCCCTACGTGGCCGGGTATACCGCCAATCTGAACCTTGCGACCGACCCTTCGACGAAGACCAAGGTCACCACGATGCAGAAAAATGTCTCGCGGGTGCAGATTATTTCCGTCATCAGGGCGCTGGCGCGCCGGGTTCAGGCCAACAACACGGTGACCGCCGCCGCGAAGATCGCGCTCGGGTTGCCGGTACACAGTCTGGTGCCGTCGCCGATTCCGGCCCCGGTCACCCGGCCCATGGTCAATCCGATGACGTTCACACCGGGGGGATTGAAGATTCTCATCGTCGATGAGACCACCCCCACCAAGCGCAAGCGCCCCGCCGGGGCGATCGGGGCGCAGATTTTCAGCTTCATCGCGCCGGTCGGCACCGCGCCCCCGGCGGATCTGAAGCAGTGGGCGTTTCAGGGCATCGCCACCCGGGCGGATTTCCAGCTCCACTACGCCCCGGCGGACTCGGGCAAGGAGGCGTCCATCATCGCCCGCTGGCTGAACGGCAAGGGGGAGACGGGGCCGAATAGCATCATGACCGCGGTGCCGATTGCGGCTTAAGAAAAATGACGAATGACGAAATTCGAACACGCGAATCAAATTGTAATGACGAATTCACGAATGATGCAATGCCGCTCCGGCCTTTCGTTTCATCATTGAAACATTCGTGAATTCGTCATTGATTCGTGAATTCGAATTTCGTCATTCGTCATTCCGCGATCTGGCGGCGGATTCATTCCGCGAAGGACATTCCCATGCTCACCCACCGCGATCCCAAAAGCCTCCGCGAGCTCAATCCGCCCTGGGCCGCGCCAAGCACGCCGCCGCCCGATCCGCCGCCGGCCCCGGAGAATGCCAACGTGCTGAACGTGATCCTGTCGGCGGGCGGGGATATTCTGATCGTCTTCGACCGCCCGGTGAATGTGGATGCGGGCAGTCCGCCGACGACGTGGACGTTCGACGGTGTATCGCTGATCGCCGGTGGGTTCAGTTCCGGGACGGCGGCGGAGGTGGTGCCGGGCGGAGGGGTGTCGGTCGGCGACACCGCCGTGATCGGCGGAGGGGATCCGGCGGCGCGGACGCCCCTGGGCGGGTATGTCAACGGCATCACGATGGGGGTCTCGGCGGGATGAACGGGACAACCGTGCCGCCGTTTTCAAATCAAACTTCACCCGCTCACGGCTTCTTCACATGCCATGAGTGAAACTTCCCGCGCATCGTGCCATGAGTCGGCGTACTTGTAGAGCTGTGTGTTGCCCACCCGCCCTACATAGCCCCCGGCACGCCGGGGGAAACCGTTCCCTCAAAATACGCCTTCCGCTCGCGAAAGATTCCCTCCGGCATGCCGAAGAAACTATTTCTTCAGGTATAACCCATCCTTATGGAGCAGCCTCCCCCCGATCGGGCAACGGAAAACACGTTCGTCCCGTCCTGCGATCCTCCACCCGATTGGAATGACCGGAAAGACGAACTGCACTGCCCCATGTGCGAGTACAACCTGCACGGCTTGATCGAGCCGCGCTGTCCGGAGTGCGGATACCGGTTCACCTGGGCCGAGATGCTCGATGCCCGCGTGCGGCTTCATCCGTACCTGTTCGAGCATCACCCGGAATCCAACTTCCGTTCCTTCTGGCGCACGGCAAGAGGCGGGTTCAGGCCGGCGAAATTCTGGTCCACTCTGCACGCGGGAATGCCATCCCGTCCGAGGCGATTACTTTTATATTGGTGCCTCGCGATGCTTCTTGCCTCGCTGTTGATCGTCGGGCTTTACATCGGCACCTCGATTGAAACCCACCGGAACATGGAGGCAATCAGAGCTTTCTACTCCCGGAACGTGAAACCGACATTGAATTCGCCGTATTCTCAGGCCTGGTTGGATCGAGTGGCACCCGTACCCACCCTTCCCAGACTTCTTAAAGGGGCATTCGTCGATCGCGATTTTAGAGCAGTGTTGGCGCTTACGATCATCGGGATGCTATGGCCTTGGTTTACCTTTTTGGCATTGATGATCTTTCGCATCTCCATGCGCCGGGCGCGCATTCAATCCATCCATGTGCTGCGTTGCGTCCTGTATAGTTTTGACGTCGGATTATGGCTGGGACCGATCCTACTGGTCACGTCGGTTGCAGGTGCGATATGGATGAACATGCGAACGCCGACCGCCGTGAATTACCCCTTCTGGTGGAATTATATCCCCTCCATTCCGGACCAGGCGCATCTGCTGACAGCCTTGGTGCTGGGTATCGCCGCATGGCGACTTGCGGTGGCTTACAAGCGATATCTGAAGTTCGATCACAGCTTTGCCGCGGTGCTGGCCTCTCAAGTCATTCTTTTTCTACTGTTCGTCTTCGTTGCGATCACCACCCCCACCGCCTTGGGTGTCTACTGGAAACATGTACTGACACGAATTTTCCTGGGATACGGATAGACGACCGCTCACGGCTTCTTCACATGCCATGAGTGAAACTTCTCGCGCATCTGCTTCAATCGCTCGAACACGGGTTTGGGTTGCAGCAGATCATCCATCATCCCGCCGGAAGGGAGGGAAGGATTCATATCGGCCAGGTTGCCCCAGGCGACGCTTTCGACGAAGGGCTTGCTCAGGCAGACGCGGTAGAACTGCTCCATCCAATCGGCCTGCAATTGCAGATCCCACGGGCGGTGCCAGCGGCCGGCCAGACTGGGATCAAGCTTCCCGCCGGAACGATCGGAGGCATCGGGCGTGTTGCGGCCGGGGGCGGTGGCGGCGGTGATGAACAGCGGACGGCCCAGCGTCGAAAACCGATCGAGCATGCAACTGAGTTGAAAGAGGTCGCGGGCGAAGCCGCCGGGCGTGGGCACGCCCATCTCGACCTCGAGCCCGAAGGCTTCAAAGTTGATGCCCGCCTGGGCGATCATCTCGGCATACAGCATCGGCGGCACGCTGGTTTTTGGGCGGGCGTGATATTCGCCGAACGGGTGCGTGACGGTGACGATCACCCGGGCGTTGGGGATCGAGTTTTTCACCTGCGACACCAGCAGGCGGGTCATCTCGATGATCTGCTCGAAGCTGAGCGTGAACGCCGAATTGGTCGGCAGGCCGGCGGCGACGTTCCACACCGACACCGCCTTGCGATAGCGATGGATCACCTTCTGCACGAACTCATACGCCAACTCGCGCAGCGAGTCGAAATCGTGTTCGAAGACGAACAGCCAATCGGGGGCGTTGTTCAGATCGATCAACGGGCCGGCGATGATGGGAACCCGCCGCAGGGCCAGAGTTTCCACCCAGTGATCCAACACCTCGGTGCGGAACTCCTGCTCCTGCGGCTGAAGCTCGCCCCAGCTCATCGGCAGCACCGCGTAGTCGAAATTCCCCACCAGCTTGTCGCGATAGGCCTGGTTCTGAATCGTCGTATCCACCCGGGCGCCGAAGATATGCTTGACGAAGGTGTTGGCGGATCGACGGCGATTGATGAGCAGATCGGCATGGAAGACCGCCAACTGCTCCGAAAGATCCACCGCCATCGCCAGCGTCTGATCCCCCAGCACCGAAGCGGCGGGCCCATCGTGCAACAGGCCAAGCGCATCGGCAAACAGCGCCTGCGCTTCGCGAAACCGGGACGTGTATTTTTCAACGCGGGGGAAATCGAAGAGGTTCCAATCCTCCAGCTTCTGGACGATCTTCATCAGCCGGGCGCGGGCCAGTTCGACGTTCAGAATGTAGGGCTTTTCGCGCGGGGGCAGACGGGTGGTTTCCAGCTCGAACGCGCCGAGCGGGCCGATGTCCCACAGCAGCGAGAGGCCCGCGGCATGATCTTCGCCGCGATCGAGAATGAGCAGGCCGTCGCGAAAATGGATGTCCCCCGAGATCGGAACGCTCTCCGGCCCCATGGGCATCGCGGCCACGGGGCTGAACTTCATCAGGCGGACCCCCTGGCGATACACCTCGAACCGGATGGCCGTGCCGGCCGGCGCGCGGTCCGGGGGGGCGGTGGATGGGGTCGATTCGACTAATACTGCCATAACCACCGTTCCGACTGGCATCCCGGTCGCCTTCGCCCGCATCCTGAGTGTGCGCGGCATCTGCCTTTTTTAAGCTGCGCTACATCGCCGGGGCATCTTAACAGGAGTCGACGTCACCGCAAAATAACATGGAACGAGGGCAATTCGTGGCATGGGCATCCTGCCATCGCCGTGGTAATCCACGGCGTTGGCCGGTACTCCGGTCAACCCGGCAAGAGCGCGGCGTTCTTCCGACAAACCATCCTGAAAGCGCGCTCTTGCTTAAGTCAATCGGAGTACCGATTGACATCGCGGGATACCGCGACCATGGGCTGGAAGCCCATGCCACGATAATACAGCCGCCGCAAGTAACACGCACCCGATCGGCAATTGGCTGGGAAATGGATAGACTCCATATCCAAATGATGCACTCTCCCTCTGCACGTTGGTTATTCAATCCGATCGCGATCCTGCTGATCGTGTGCGGATTTTCGCCGTGCTTCACGCGCGCGGAACTTCTCGACGATATCGCCTCCCTCCACGGTGTCGATGCGATCCCCGACGACGCCATCGCCCATCACGATTGTCCGGGAGCGGTGTTGTATGTCGGGTCGCACGATCGGGCGGTCTATCGCAAAGCGTATGGTCATCGCGCCCTGCAACCTGAGACGGTGGACATGACCACCGACACGGTGTTCGATCTGGCGTCGCTCTCCAAACCGATCGGCTGCTCGACGGCGATCATGATCCTCGCCGACCGCGGGAAACTGGCGGTCGCGGACAAGGTCGCGAAGTTTCTGCCGTCGTTTGGCAACCGCGGCAAGGAGGCGATCACGATCGAACAACTTCTGCTGCATCGCGGTGGATTGATCCCCGACAATCCGATGTCCGACTTCAACGGCGGCGGAGCGGCGGGACTGGCCGCGATCTTCAACTCGACGCCGCAGTGGGAACCGGGGACGCGATTCGCCTATAGCGATGTGGGTTTCATCGTGCTGGGCGAAGTGGTGAAAGCGGTGGATGGGCGATCGCTCGACCGGTTCGCGAAAGAGGAAATTTTCGACCCGTTGGGAATGATCGACACCGGATACAACCCCCCGGCCACTTCACGACCGCGAACCGCGCCCACCGAAAAACGGGGCGGTGAATGGATGCTCGGAACGGTGCATGATCCGCGCGCCTTCGCCTTGGGCGGTGTGGCCGGACACGCGGGGTTGTTCAGCACCGCCGACGATCTGGCCCGCTTCTGCCGGATGATTCTTCATGGCGGTTCGCTGGATGGAAAACGGATCCTGTCCGAGGCGATGGTGAAGGAATGGACCCACACCCGCACCCTGCCGGATGGCACGGCCGGCCGCACCTATGGCTTCGATTCCGACACCGGCTATTCGCAACCGCGCGGCGAGCGGTTCGAGCGCGGCACCACCTTCGGTCACACCGGTTTCACCGGCACCAGCCTTTGGATCGATCCGAAAAATGAGTGCTTCGTCATCCTGCTGACCAACGCCGTCCACCCCGACGGCAAAGGCGACGTGCGGGCCTTACGCCGCAAGGTGTCGACGTTTGTGGCGGAGAAACTTCTTGGAACCGTGGAAAATAATCGATCGAAATGAACCCATGCCCCGGAAAATCGGATGCACCACGAAGTCACGAAAACACGAAGGAAAACCAGGAGGGGCGGATGGGGAACGCGCTTAAAATGCATTCTGATTCGCTTTGTGAAATTCATCGCATGTCGTTATGCATTCACGTCTTCTTCGTGTTTTCGTGGTGAATAGTCCGATTGAAGCTGATTCATCACCGACCATACCTCATGCAATGCGCATTCATAGTCGGCCCCGGCCGCACCCTGATGTTCAGCTACTTCCGACTTGAAGTTGTCGTAATCGGTTTCGTTGGCCAACTCGGCAAGCACTTGCGCCCACACGGATTTTTTCACGAAAAAGCGGTAGGCGTAGTCGGTTCCAATTGCCTCTTGAATCTCGCAATCGGCAAGCTCGTTTGGGAACCGGTCCCGCAGGGATTTCAAATGCACCCGGACTCGTCCGCGCACCATGATGCGGTTAGGGTCGACGGGTTGGCCATGCTTTCCATTTCCCGCACGAGCGCAAACAGCACTGTAAAATCCGTATTTGGTGAAAACCCACATGCGTTGCTCCTCATCAATTCAAAAGTGACGTTCAGTTTATAAGCTGCTTCACGACGGACCCAGTTCCGGCGTGGAGACCCCCCGCGCCAGCGCGCCCGCCAACGGACAGCTTCGCGAATCGACTACGCTTCCCGAACGATACCCGCTCAACAACCGCTTCGACTGTCCCGCCAACTGTCGGCGAACTTCACGTCGCTTGCCCTTCACGCGGGCGATGCTCATGTCATCGTAACCGGTCGTCTGATGCCGCATCCACGCGATCACCGCCGCCTCGGCCCGCTGTTCCACCGGGATTCGCTTGGTGCGGGCCACCGTGCCGCTGCCCACCGGGGTGGCGTGGGCGGCAACGGCATGGGCCAGACGTTCCGCGAGCGCCGCATACCGTGTATGGAACGCCAGATATTCCAGCACGGTCTGTTGAAACTCCTCGACATACTCGGCCTGGCCGCGCTCTCGCCGCACCCCATCGGCTTGACGTTTCTTGGCGTGCTGCGGCGTGGCGCGTTCTCTTGCCAGATCACTCCGAATGGTTTCGACCGCCGCCCCACTGGTCCACACGCCTTTTGAGAAAAGCTTGCGGCCTTTTTTCTCCTGCACGGTCCAGGTCGGCCCCGCCGCCTTGATCCGCCGTGTCAGACCGGGGTCGCCGGGCGGAACCAGCACCCAGTCGGCAGGCGGATTCAGCAACGGTCCCTCGGCACTTCGCACCGTTCGGGGCGCAGGGTGGAATGATACGATTCGAGTTTGTTCGGGCATGCGATTCTTAATACATAAACGTGGCACGGGCTTCCAGCCCGTGTTGAGGCGTCAGACGTTCGATCCCATGCTAGAATACCCGATATGCATCGAATGACCGCACGATTCGTCTACTTCGCAACCGCGATTTTTTCCCTCGGCATCCTCTCGCCCTCCGGCGGCGTCGAGCAGGGGAACAAAGCGGAACGCCCGTTTGCCATCAACGCCCGCGTGCCCTGGACCACCTCGCATATCATCGGTTCACCTGAGGCACCGCTTCCTTACAAAACCCGCCGCGCATTTCCGAATCTCACGTTTCAAAGTCCGCTGGATATCGCGTTCACGCCGGGGGACGAGCGGGTGATCGTGCTTGAGCAGCACGGGAAAATCTTCTCGTTCCCCAATGATGATTCAACCGCCAAAGCCGATCTGGTCTTCGAGGTTTCCAATGTACGAGGCCTGGATCGAATCCCCCACTGCCAGGGCATCGGCGATGTTTTTGGCTTTACTTTACATCCGCAATACAAAACCAATCACTATCTATACGTTTGCTACAATCTGAATTTGCAACCCCCCGCCCGCAACCATGAGAACGGCACCCGCATCTCGCGATTTACGGTGAGCGACACGCAGCCGCCCTCCATCGACCCGAAATCCGAGCAGATTCTGCTGACCTCTACCTCCGGCGGTCACAACGGCTGCTGCCTGAAATTCGGGCCCGATGGCTACCTCTACTTCTCGCTCGGCGACGGGGGCGACCCCGATCCGCCCGACCCCATGAACACCGGGCAGGATATCGGCGATCTGATGTCGTCCATCCTTCGAATCGATGTCGATCACCCAAGCGCCGGCAAGCCCTACTCCATTCCCGCCGACAACCCGTTCGTTAAAATGCCCGCCGCACGCCCCGAAGTCTTTGCCTACGGCCTGCGAAATCCCTGGCGAATGAGCTTCGATCGGCAAACCGGGAACCTATGGGTCGGCGACGTTGGCTGGGAACTGTGGGAATCCATCGTCTGTGCCAAATCCGGCAGCAATTTCGGGTGGAGTATTTTTGAGGGCCCCAACCCGGTGCATCCGGACGGCAAGCGTGGTCCGACACCGATCACGCAACCGGCGATCGCGCTGTCGCATTCGGAAGCCGCGTCACTGACCGGGGGAGTCGTCTACCACGGGAAACAGTTCCCGGAACTCGCGGGCTACTATGTGTTCGGAGACTGGCAGACTCAGCGACTATGGGCCGCGAAATGCAATGGCGACAAACTCGAGCCGCACCGCGACATCGCGATGACCGACCAACGGATCGTCGCGTTCGGCGAGCAATCCAATGGCGAACTACTCATCGTGGATCATCAGGGCGGTGGGCTTTGGCGAATCGCGCGCAACGATACCGTCGCACAGTCTCAACCTTTCCCGCGAAAGCTGAGTGAAACCGGCTTGTTCTCGTCGATGACGAATCAGGCGCCGCAACCGGGAGTCATCCCTTTTTCGATCAATGCCCCACAGTGGGTGGATGGCGCGACCGCCGAGCGGTGGGTGGCGGTGCCGGGGGATGCGAAGGTGGTCTGGGGCAAAGGGGTCTGGGGCGACGATCAACCCGCATGGCCGATGAACAGCGTCCTCGCGCGAACCCTCTCGCTGGAAATGCGGCTTGGTGAGTCTGGTAGCCGTAAACCCGTGGAAACCCAAATTCTCCATTTCGATGGCCGTCAATGGCAAGGCTATTCCTACGCCTGGAATGACGAACAGACCGACGCGGACTTGGTAGACTCAAAAGGTGCCGTCAAACGATTTGCCATTCACGATCCATCGTTCCCGACAGGCGTTCGCCAGCAGACGTGGAACTATAACTCGCGGCCCCAGTGCATGACCTGTCATAATTCATGGACGGACATGACGCTGGCATTCAATGCCCCGCAACTTGATCGCCCGCAACGATTCGGGGAAGTGACCGACAATCAAATTCGCACCTTTCGGCATCTGGGCCTGATGCTGGAACCGAAACCCGGGAAGGAACCCAGGCCCGATGCGGAGCGAATGACGCTTACCAATCCCGTCGATCCCTCCGCCGATCTGAACGAGCGGGCGCGATCCTACCTTCACGTCAATTGCTCGCATTGCCATCGTTTTGGCGGAGGCGGCTCGGCTCTGTTTGACGTGCGAAAGGAGCTTTCGCTCGACAAGATGAACCTCGTCAACCTCAAGCCGAACCTAGGCGACTTCGGTATTGACGAGGGCCAACTGATCTGCGCCGGTGATCCCAATCGCTCGGTGCTTTTGTATCGGATGGCCAAGCTGGGCCGTGGCCGGATGCCGCACATTGGATCGGAATGCGTGGATGTCGAGGGGTTGAAGTTGATCCGGCAATGGTCGGCCTATCTCGCCGGGAAATCGAGTGTTACGCCCTCTAATGCGAAGACAACCCAGTTGCAGAAAGTAAGGTGGGAGGCGTTGAGTTTGATTGAAGACCATGACACGAAACCAGCGGATGCGGCGATGGCGATGGATCAATTGCTTTCGACAACCACCGGGGCATTGACACTGTTAGCCGAGGTCGATCAAGGTAGTCTTCCCAGGAAAACTACTTCGACGATCATCGCAAAGGGAATCTCAACCTCCGTCGAGCCCATCCACGACCTGTACCGCCGCTTCGATCCCGCCGACTCCTCGGCAATCCGGCTCGGATCGAACATAGACCCGGCCACACTACTCAACCTCGCCGGTGACCCCGAAAAAGGCCGCAAGGTTTTCGCGGAGCAAGCGGGCACCGGGCTTTGCATCCGCTGTCACATCGTGGCCGGAAAAGGGACGGAGTTCGGCCCCGATCTCAGTCATATCGCGACGAAATACAGCCGAAAGGATCTGCTCGACAATATTCTCAATCCCTCCAAGACCATTGCTGAAGGCTATGCCACTTATGTGCTGAAAACGAAGAGCGGCGAGATATTCAGCGGGTTTTTAGTAAGTAAGACCGATCAGGAAGTCGTGCTGAAAGGGGCCGATCTCAAACTGGTTCATGTGGCGGCGGGTGATGTTCAGAAGTTGACGGCGCAGCCTGTATCGGCCATGCCTGAAGGACTGCTGGGTGATCTGGAGCGGCCGCAGGCTGTGGATTTGCTCGAATATCTAGGGACGTTGAAGTAGGTTGGATTGCTGCTGTCGAAGTTGAAACTTGGGCTGATCCGCAATGCTTTCAAAACTGCACGAGGTCTAAGAGCATGTTTAAAAACAAAGTGGAGGCAGTCGTAGCATGGGCTACCAGCCCATGCTACGGCAAGCCCAGCCGTGCTCCTCAACATGCTCTATAGCACTTCCATATAGCCCGGCGTTTACGCCGGGCTATATAGATAGGGAACTCACTTAGTAACCGGTGCAGTAGGAACGGGCGTGGGCAACGGCAAAGGGGCTTCGATCACCTTCGCCGGAGGCGCCACTGCGGGTTGAGTCGGAGCGATGGGGCTGAACTTCATCACCGGCTGCCGTTGAGCGGGTAACGGCACGGCAGGGACTACCTCAGAGGGTGGCATCGACCCCGTTGGCAGGACCGGGTTCGGCACTGCCGGCGGTATTTCTCGGGCGGTCACTTCCTTGATCTTCAGGTCGCCGAAGACTGCGAAATATTTGCCGCTGACTTTGTCGTGGCGCCAGAACAGGATCTTGCCGGCGTCACCGAGTTTCAAGCCGGGGATGTAATCGTATTCCGTGCCTTTTTCATAGGCGAATAGCTGGCCGAACACGGTGCCGAGGGCCGTTGCGACTAACAGCGTCTCAGTATCGGGCACACCGTTCGAGTCGCCTTTGGCGATCTTGACGATGATACTCGGATCACTCAGCAGCGTCGGGAAATTCCCGTCGGTCATCCCCGCGTAGGCCCTGAGAATCACAACGACATGTTCTTCGATAGTATGTTGGTTCGCAGGCAGCGTCATCTCGGGCAGCGTCACTTGCGGCATTGTCTTGTAGCCTTCAGGTGGAACCAGGCTGAATAGGGTTGCATCCAAGGCCGGATCAAATCGAAGGTCGTCCATGGTTACCAGGACGTTGTTCGGGGCGATCATTTCAATCCTCAACGGCAAACCACTTTTGGGGTCGACCCAGATTGAAGCCTTCTGCGCCTCCTTTGTGATCTTGAACCCCTTAGCCTTCACTGCGCCGATCTGCTTGTCTTCGATCGGTTCACTCTTGCTGTCGGTCGCCATGCCGCGAAGTTCCGTGATGAAGTCGGAGGGCAGCCCGTACGACTTATACTTGACGAGGATCGCCTGCTTGCTGCCATGAACCAGGGACAGCATGGTGCCCGCCACCTGATCATTGATCGTGACGGACTGATCGCTTTCCGTGCGCAGCTTTCCAGGCTCCTGGAAATACATCTTCATTTTCACGGGCTCTTTCATTCCCGCGAGGGTGACGGACGCGGTGCAGGACATCGCATGCGCCGAGCGGATTTTCTCCGCAACCTGTGCATAGCTGACCGAACTGAAAAACGAAAGCATGGACCACACCGCAAGGCCCCCGACGATGAACGTCAGTGAGGCGGCGAGTTTTTTGTGTGCGAATATCATGGCTAAAGTCCTCTGTGTCAGACCGATGGAACCGATCGGATTCAACGGAATCCGATCCTCACCGGCGACCCTGCGAAGGGCGGCCAGCGTGTCGGCGGTCGCCTGGGGGCCCGGGCCATCGGGGACGGGCGCGTTTCGCAAGGCGGAGATGGAACGATCGAGCAGATCTTCCGGAAGATTCCCGTTCAGGTCGTGTGATTTCATGACGACACCTCATTCATCTCGGCAAGCAATTCGCGGAGCCGTCCCCGGGCCCGGTGCAACCAGACGCCGACGACATCAGTGGAAATCGCCAGATGCTCGGCGATCTCCGGGTAGCTCCAGCCATCCAAATGAAACAGACAGAACACCTCGGCCTGCCGTGATGGAATCTCCGCCATTGCCAACCGCAATGTGGCGGACAGCTCTGCGTTTTCCGCGGCTTGCAACGGCAGGGGAAACGAAGTCTCTGGATGATCTTCGGGCAAGGGCATCTCGCGATTCCGTCGTCGAACCCGCTGCCGCAGTCGGTCTATTGCCCGGGCGGTGGCCAACCGTTGCAGCAAGGCTCGCCAATGAATCACGGTGTGCGTGCGGGAATACTCGACGGCCGCGACGAAGGTTTCCTGGAACACTTCATCCGCGTCCGCGCGGTTGCCGAGCACGCGCCACGCCGTCCGCCATACCGCGGGTCCGTCGTGGCTCAAGATGCGTTCCCAATCGATCATTTGCTGGAACTCCCACCGGCTTCAGTGCCGGCAGGAGAGTGGTCGTTGGAGGGGGGAGATTTATTACAGAAAATAAGTTATCGCGTGTTTACAAACACGGTGGAGCCTGTCGTAGCATGGGCTACCAGCCCATGTCTTTTGGATTTCAATACAAAAACATGGGCTGGTAGCCCATGCTACGGCAAACCCACCCGTTTTTATGAACGATCAGATTTTAATCTTCCTCGGCCATTGCTGATTCGCTTCGTAGTAGGTCTTTTTCAACTTGATCGCCGGCTCATCGGAGGTCGGTTGAATGTTCGCCTTGCTGTCGATCCCGCGCGACACCACCGTGTGTTCCCCGGCTTTCGCGTCCTTCCAATCGAAGCTCCAGAATCGCCAGGTATACGGCTCCCGATGCGCGTCATCGATCTTCGCGCTCCGCCATTCACCCTCATCGATTTTAACTTCCACCGCTTTGACGGGAGCAAGGCCGGACCACGCGGCACCGAAGATCGTCACCCCGCCCTCCTTGCGGCGGATGACTTTGGCCACCATCGATTTGATGTTCATCGGGCCGACCGAGGATTCTTTCCAGGCGATTTTTCCATCGGGTAGTTCCTCGCCGCGCAGGGTGACATAGTCTTTGGCCATGAAGCGGGTCATCAGACGGTGGTCGCGAGCTTCGATGCGATGAAGCCATTTGACCCAGGCAATGCCGTACCAACCGGGGACGATCAACCGAAGCGGCGCGCCATGGCCGGCGGTGAGGGGTTGGCCGTTCATCTCATAGGCCAGAATAATATCGTCGCGCTGCGCATCGGGCAGCGAGAGGGCCCGGGCAAAATTCTGGTCGTAATCCCCGCCGCGAATTTTTTCGATTTTGTGGTCGGCCCCGAAGAAGGCAATCTCCACGGTTTCGGGGGATAAGCCGCAGTCCTTCAGCAGCGGTGCCAGCGGTGTGCCGGTCCACTTCGCATTTCCGACGGCCCCGATAAATGTTTTGCTCGATCCGTTGCCGGAGCATTCGAGCGTGGCCGTCACCTCTTTGCGCGGCAGTTTCCGCAGATCGTCCAGCGAGAGGCTGCGCGGTTTCTCGACCAGCCCGTCGATTTGCAATTTGTATCCTTCGCCCACTCCCGCCGGTGTGCCGTAATGATTGACGCTGAAAAATTGATCCATCGGGGTGATCCAATCCTTCAACGCATCCCAGTGCAGCGTCGCTTTGCCGGCATCGATCGCTTGCGGTTCGAGGAACGGAATGATCTGATCCCCCGCCGCTTCTTCATCCGCGAATGCCCGCAGCGGAAGCCTCGCCAGCGCAATCGCGGCGGCACCCCACAAGCCATGCTGGACTATCTGGCGACGACTGACACCGTGAAGTCTATTGATCTGCATGAGGAATCTTTCTTCAGTTGGACAGGCGATTTCCGACATAGTCTGCCGTGACGGGGAGAAGGATGCAACCCGGCTTCGCAAGTTGCATTCGCTTCGGACCGAATTGAATCTTATGTATCTGTTAGCGGGTGTCGCCGCCCGCTAAAGGAGATTGAGATGCCGTTCGATTCGTCGCAGAATTTCGGGGGACCGAAGAGCCAGTCGATTCGCCCCGACGTGAGCACTTCATTTTCGTCCGATAACCAGCACTCGGCTTCGCTGCGCGAAGGTTGGCCGAACAACGCCGATGCCGTGCTCATGGCGGCGGCCAGTCCGGCACACGGATGCTGCGATGATGAATCGGCGGAGGATTACGAGCGGTGGGATGGGATGTCGTAGCATGGACTACCAGCCCATGTCTTCATTTTTAAAAACATGGGCTGGTAGCCCATGCTACGTAAAATCCTTGACCATTTTTGAACAGATTAGATGCTGTCGGGGCGTCCAGCTTCTTGCACCATCGGGTCGCTGGTCGACGCCGAAGTATTTTTTAATCGCAGACCGCAGCGGGTCAATTCCGGTGCCGGTGGTAGCGACGGTGGCGAGGTTCGGGCGCGATCTCCAATCCCAGCCCGCCGGCAAATCGCTTTTATTCACAACGAGCATCGCCCTCGGAAATCGCTCCAACAATTCGGCGTCTTCCGAGCGCATCGGCTGCGAGCCATCCAACACCACTACCGCCAGATCCGCGTCGCTAACCTCTGCAACTGCCCGATCGATTGCCATGGCTTCAATTGGATCGCGGGTCGACCTTACGCCGGGTGTATCCATCAGCAAAACCGCCAGGCCGTCGAGATTGGCGATCTCACCGACCCAATCTCGGGTGGTGCCGGGCAGATCGGCGGTGATGGAACGCTCTTGCCCGAAAAGCTGATTGGCAAGGGTGGATTTCCCCACATTGGCAGGGCCGACAATCGCCACACGCGGCGGATGCAACAGCCACCAGAGCCCGCGATCCTCCAACATTTGAGCCGCCCCCGCGCGCTGCTCGGTCGCGGGCAATTCCGAAAAACGTTCCCAGGCTTCCTTCTGCCGCAGCAACTCGAACAACGCCGGCTCGGTGGAAGCCATCGGAAGACACGCGAGAATTTCCCGCTCGATCTGCGTTGCCGCATCGACCGCCTCTTCGGGCAACGGCAGATCGAGCCGATCCGTCACCGCAAACCCGAATCGCTCGGCCAGTTGGAAAAACGACCGCACGACCCATGGCCCCCCGTGCAGATTCACATCCGCCGTCGCACCGTCGGCGGCCAGCACGACGACCGGATCATCGATCACGCGATCGCCATCGGTGAGCACGCCGTGAACGCATCGATCGGGTCGAGCGGGTCGCGAAAAATGTTGCCGGAGAAAATCGGCAAGCCTCGGGCCTTTCAATCGCACCACGGCGATCGCGGCGCTGCCGGGTGGCGTGAGTTGGATCGCTTGATTCATAAAATGGTGGCATGGGCGTCTCGCCCGTGCGAATGCTGTTTGAAAAACAGGTGCCACAGTTTGCGGTACTCCGAGACCTTCGCTCTTTGGCAGCAAAGGCACAGGTCTCGGAGTACCGCGACCTGTGGCACCTACACAATTAGCACGGGCGGCCTACTACTATGTTCGCCAATCCATTCAATCCGAATCGTGGTGCATGTAATGATTCGTGTACGCCAGCGCGATCCCGTAAAGCGTGAGGTCGGGAGAGATCGCGTGGACGATTTCCCAGCCGTCAAACAGCTTCGCCGCATCGCCGCCGGTGGTGATGAGGTCGGGCCACGTGCCGAGTTCGGTGGCGTAATTCTCGACGAGCTCCTTCACCATTCCGCGAATGCCGTGATAGACGCCCTGATGAATCGCCTCCGCCGTGCTGCGGCCATAGGGATGCGCGGGAACCACCAGATCGACGAGGGGCAATGTCGCGGTTTTTTCGTGGAGCGATGAAATCATCAGCGCCACACCGGGCGCGATCGCCCCGCCGAGAAATTCACCGGCGTCGTTACACAGATCGACGGTGATCGCCGTGCCCGCGTCAACAACGACGCAGGCCTTTCCGATTTGCTCATACGCGGCAGCCACATTCACCACGCGATCCACGCCGGTCTGCTTCGGATTTTCCGTCAGCACTTTGATCGGCAGATCCAGATCGCGCCCCACCCATTCAACCCGCTGCCCCGTGGTTTCCTTGACGACATGCTCCAATGATTCAAGCACCCCCGCCACCCCATGAACGCAGGCCCCGGCGACGGCCGCGCCGCCCACATCCTTGATTTTATCCCACGCCTCCGAAATTTTGCCGCCCCATTCGCTTTTTTGCTCGTGCGTCAACCGGGTAACGTGAGTGAGTTCCCCCGCCGCAAACACCCCGATTGCCAGCCGCGAGTTGCCGGCGTTCAATACCATGAGATTGATGTCCATTCCGGGATAATAGCATCTTCCGGGCGATGGCGTCATGCGGGGAGATTCAAATGCGTCGCGTGCATCAACACTTTGTCATCCGAAGAGCGCATGGATTTTTTAGCGGCTGTGCCGAAGGCACGCGTTTTTCGGATTTAAAAAAGCGTACCTTCCGGCACAGCCGCTAAAAAAAATCACCCTCACTTCAAATGCCGCCGCACCGCCTCGGCATAAATTTTGTTCCCTTCAGCGTTGTTATGCAGCCGATCTTTCACAAACAGATCCTCCCTCGGCTTGCCATCCGACCCGAGAAACTGGTCCCACACTTCGATGAACTCCAACCCCTTCTGCCCGGCGGTGTACGCCTTCAGCATCGCGTTGGCCGACTTCCTCTTTTCCGCCTGATTCCAGCGCGCGGGGTTCGGATTCAGGCTGAAAAGAGCAATGCGGGTCTCCGGCAATCGGGTATGCACGATGGCAACAAACGCCTTCAAATCCACCAGCAGTTGCTCGGCGGTTATGCCGGCGGTGAGGTCGTTGCCACCCTCGCGGAGAATGATAAGCCGGGGCCTGCACGGAATCACGATCCGCTCGGCGAAGTAGGTCGCATCCGCCATCTGCGATCCGCCAAATCCCCGGTTGATGACGGCTTGATCCGGGAAATCCGCCGCGAGCGTGGTCCACTTTTTAAACCCTGAGTCGCCGATGAACAGCACCGCGCCCAGCGGCGGCGGCGCTATTTTGTCGGCAGCCTCAAACGCCGCAATCTCCTTTTCAAACTTCGCGCTCGGCGAGACAGGGTGGGTGGCCGGGACGTTTTCCGCCGGTTTGTCGGCACCGATTCCCTCCGTCGCGAAAAAAAGTATCGCGAACACCGGCAATAATAGAATGCGAGGCAGAGGGTTCTTAAACATGGTTTCCTTTGAGCTTTTAAAGCAGTGGTTGGCGATCTGCATGAATAATAGCCGTGGGCGGAAGCCCCGAGGCTTCCGCCTACGGCTATCAAAGCAATACACTGAGTCTTGTAGGGTCCGCAATGTAAACCGTTGAAATCGCTGGAGGGCGGCAGTGATCTTCCCCACCCCCGACTGGCGCGCCTCGGTCCCTCATCGCGGGTAAACTCCCGCACGAAAGGAACCGCTCATGGCTCAGACAACCTCCCCGTCTTTTCCACTGAAAGACGCTTCTCTTTCTTCCGCGCCGCCGGCCGGCCACGCGCCGATCGCCGGGGTCGCCGCCGTCCCCGATGCCGGGGCGGCGCGCGATGCGCAGGGACATTTCTCACAGCCGTTCAAGCTCGCCGCCGCGCGCTATGCGGCGTCGAGCGGCAAGTCCCAACGCGCTGCGGCGAAGGACCTGGGCATCGGCGACGGCACCCTCGGCGAATGGATGCGCGATGCCAAACCCGACGCCGCCGGAATCGTCGACGCGCCGCGCTTCGATGAGCCGGCGCAGTTGCGAACCCAGAACCGCAAGCTGACGGCACGCGCCGCCCGGCTCACCGCCGAGCGCGACTTTTTAAAAAAAGTCGCGGGCTACTTTGCGACACCCCCGAACGGAGGTTCGCGGTGATTCACCTCCACCGATTCCAACCATCCTCATCCGGTCTTTGAGAACCGGCTCGACCGCGACTTCACCGCTGCGGGCATGGATCGGAAGTGGGCTGATGACATTACCTACATCCATACCCATGAAGGCTTTTTGTACCCGGCTGCCAGTACGCCGGGAAACAGTATCAGGACAAGCTGATCGAGTTCAGTCTGGAGTGCAGCATGAGCGGCGTGGGCAACTGCTCTCTACAACGCGGTGGTCGAAAGTCTCTGGGCCAGCTTGAAAAACGAGCT
Source organism: Humisphaera sp. (assembly GCA_025351525.1). Taxonomy (GTDB): domain Bacteria; phylum Planctomycetota; class Phycisphaerae; order Tepidisphaerales; family Tepidisphaeraceae; genus JANXVV01. The sequence continues at coordinate 17,985 of JANXVV010000257.1, forward strand.
GGTGTTCCAGCGCACCTTCGCGACAAAGCAGGATGCGAAGGATGCGATCTTCGAGTGGATCGTGGTATGGTATCATCGGAAACGAAGGCACAGCTCACTGGGCTATGTCAGCCCCGAAGCGTTCGAGGCAAAGCAGAACTGACACCGGACCTGGGCGCGCACGTTTTTCGTGGGGAAGATGACGTCAAAACCGGGACTTTAAAGGGAGTTCCGGGAGCAGTGTCGGCGAAGGCCTGTTTGCGACCGACACGACGTCCGGCCTTAAGGCGGCGCGAGCATGGATCGGGCTTGGGCACGGAACCTTGGAACCTGTCGCCTCGATGTAAAGGGAAAGGCGCAAGCGGCGGACCCGCGAGGCCGAATACCGGTGGAAGGCGCGCGCCTTCCCGCATGAGGCACAGGGACGGAACGACCCGTGGTAGCGACGAAGCGGCCGTAACGGGCCGTGACGGCAAGAGGGCACCCTTGTCAAGGTGTCGCCTTGCGGCGCGAAGGGGTCGTGTCATTCAGTTCTCGATCAACGAGTCAACCGCGCAAGCGGAAGGAGCTTATGTCCGAGGACAAACCGTTTTGTATTTCGAAGTGGGCGGTCCTACATGCGTGGGCGAAAGTCCGCGACAATGACGGGGCCGCCGGCGTCGATGGCGTGTCGATCGAGGGATTCGAGAAAAAGTTGCACAACAACCTCACCCGTGCCGGAACTAAACGCAGATGTCATCGGGGTCGTACATGCCGCCGCCGGTCAAGCGGGTGATGATCCCCAAGACCGACGGCAAGCAGCGACCGCCGGGTATCCCGACCGTGGGAGCTGCATTTGGTTCCGGCACGGTTGTGGTGAAGATGGAACTGGAGCCGAAGGTGGAACCGTTGTTCCATCCCGACAGCTACGGTTACAGGCCAAAGAAGTCGGCGCTGGACGCGGTCGGCACATGCCGACAGCGTTGCCGGCGTTATGACTGGGTCGTGGATCCGGACATCAGAGGGTTCTTCGACAACATCGATCACTCGCTGATGATGCACGCTGTCCGCAAGCATACGGACTGCCCGTGGGTCTTGCTGTACATCGAGCGCTGGCTGAAAGCGCCGGTTCAAGCCGAGGATGGAACACGGAT
>JANXVV010000286.1 GCA_025351525.1 Humisphaera sp.
ACGCGTGCCTTCGGCACAGCGGCTAAAAAAATGTTCAAGCATGTGACGTCAGAAAACTGAACCCAAACCCGCTACTCTTTCTCCACCGGCTTCGGCATGATCCGAAATGGATCGATCAACCCCACGGCGGTCCCCTTCTTCGCGGGACTAAATTTCGGACCATCGAAAGTCAGCACCACACCCACCCAAATCTGCAAACCGATCGCCAGAAACAGCAGCAGTGAAAACACCGAGATCGCCAGTTTGCTGCGGCGGGCGATGCGGGTGACTAACGCCAATACCAACGTCAGCACAATAATGCTCGTGCCGAGAATGCTGTGATACAGGTTGCGATTTTCTCCCCGGAGCATGTCGACCAGATTCGGCCAACTCCAGATTTTGACAAGCCATAAGCCTGCGACGGATGTGAGCAGTGCGAACAGGGTGGCCAACAACCAATAGCGGGACGTGGCGATCGGCATCAGCGGCGTAACGGGCGCGATCATCACCGGGCGCACCACTTCGGCCCTGATCGGCGGCGGTGTTTCGCCCAACGGCACTTCCTGGATGCCGCTCTCGGTCACCAGCGTTTCTTCACCGGTCGCGATGATTCCATTGGGGCGGTTGCCGACGACATTTCTGGAAGCGGCATCGCGAGGTTGTTCGCCTTCAAACCACGACTCCTCCGCCGCGAGAGTCGGCGCGCCTTCGGTCATCGCCCGGATGGACAGACCCAAGGCCACCAATGCCAAGCCGACCACCCAACCGGCCAGTGTCATATGAAGCTGCGCCGGGGGAAGCATGGCGCTCAGTTGCTCATCCCGCGTGGGCACAATCGTCGATAGCGGCGTCGGTGGTTTGATGGCGATGGCATGCTCGTAGACGATGATTCCACCGGAATGCGATCCCCACACCAGCAGCCCCTCTCCAATCACGAGCGTCAGAAGAAGGGGAAGGTATAGCCGTCGCCGCCAGCGGTCCGAGGTGCCGATGTAGGCGATGATCGCCAGGAAGATCGCCCCGACGCCGATGCAGTTGTAGAGCAGGTGATGCCATAGCGCCTTGCCTGCCTCGCCGTCGAGCATTTGCCGCGCGGTGATTTCCACGGATTTCTCACCCGGCACCACCGAGGCGCGGTCCACGAGTTTGCCATCGAGCAGATCCTGCCAGGAATCCTGGAAAACCACGTCTTTTACATTGGTCATCGGGCTCATCGCGTCGCGATAGGCATAGATGCCGCTGGTCAGCGCCGGCACGGCGGTGATCGCGCCGAGCAGAACCATCCATCGCCCGGCGGAGCGCACGGTGCTTCGCCGCCATAGGAAACTGAAGACTTCGATGAAGATTCCAACGCTCAATAATCCGAGCGGCGCGTGGACCAAAACAGCGTGCCAGTTCGGCGTGATATATTCTCTCAAGGGCGACTCCATTCTTGGTGTAGGTTTCCTCACCGAGAATAGCCCGGCGTCGCGAAAGTGTCCACTTGCGTCGATTTTCAGCGCGGTGCAATTGAAGCTCGATCAAAACTCGCTCCACCCCGGCTTGGAGAGGGATTGGAGATGAATTGTAAGACGCTTGTAGAAGTATCTATCGTTTTGAAAGATCAAAGCTGATCGTCCGATCAAACACCTCGGCGAACAGATCCATCTTCCTTCGCGCCGCCCACAGTTCCATCTCGGTGTCGCCGCGGGCGGTGATCGTCAGTTTCACACGGCGATTCCCCAGCCGCACGCTCAACCGGGAAACGGCATGGCAATGGGTGCGATCCAGCGCATCCGCCACCCGCAAAATCGCGGCACCCACCCGAACCACCTTCCGCGCTTTCGGCGACAGTTTCGCGAAACTCTCGTGCGTCAATTTCGGTTTCGTCTTGCGATGATACCTCACCAGCAGCGCGATGATCGCGATCTCCTCCGGTTGAAATTCCTTCAGCGAGCCGTGCTGAATCAGATACATGCCGTGCTTGTGGTGATCGTCCGGGCTGATGTGCCAGCCGATGTCGTGCAGCATCGATCCGTACTCGATCAACTCGCGGTCGCGGCGATCCAGTTGATGCAGCTCTTTGAGCCCGTCGAAAAATTGCATCGCCAACTTCGCCACCTGCTCGGCATGGGCCTGATGCCAGTCGCAGCGCCGCCCCAGATCCAGCACGCTGCGCCGGCGCGGGTCGGGCACCTCGCGCCGAATCTGCAACTCGGGGGAATGACGGCTTAAATAGTCGACCAAGATCCCTTCCCGCAACGCCGCCCGGCAGAGGTGCATTCGCTTGAGATCCAACTGATGAAACAACTCGCGCACCAGAACCGCGCCGGCGATGATCTGATCCTGCCGTTTGGCATCGAGGCCGGTCATCGTCGCCCGTTCTTTCGCACGGCTTTCCACGAGGCGGGCCGTCAGCGAATCCAAGGCAGATCGCTCGATCACACCGGTGGCGCCATCGCCGTTCGTTTTGGTCGGCGATCCGCACATCGCCGCGAGATTTTCGAGGGTGCCGCTGCAACCGAACATCTTGACGGGATTGAGCGCGCGAATGCTGTCGCACAGCGGGCCGAGTTCCTGCCGGTAGTATCGCAGCAATGACGCCAGTTCTTTGGCGTCGACGGGATCGGATTTGATGTATCGGGCCGTCATGCGGGCCGACCCGAGTTTACGGCTTTCGAGCAGGAGCGGTTTGGTGTCGGTCGCGACGATGAACTCGACGCTGCCCCCGCCGATGTCGAGCAACAGATGCGGCCCCCCGTGCAGATCGGTGGCATGGCGAACGCCGAGATAAATCAGCCGTGCCTCCTCGCGCCCACTGACCACCCGCACTCGCAGGCCCAGCTCATTGCGGACGCGCTCGATGAAATCCCCACCGTTCTCCGCCTCGCGCACGGCGCTGGTGGCGACGGCGCAGATCTTTTCGCACCCGCGCTGCCGGGCCACCTGCTGGAAGCGACCGAGGGTGGCAACGGCGCGGTCCATCGCATCCGCCGACAGACGCCGTGAGGGGAAACTGATCCGGCCCAGCCCGACCATCTCTTTCAACCGCCATAGGGTGGTCACCCCACCGGCGGCATCGATCTGGGCGACGATCATGTGGATGCTGTTAGAGCCGACGTCGATCGCCGCGAGACGAACGTCGGCGGGCGCGGCATCGGCGGGCGCCTCGGCGGTGGGACGTTTGGAGGGCCGGGTCAAACGGGCGGTGGGCATGATCGGATTATAACGCGCGGGAAGAAGAAAAAATTAAATTCGGGAACGGACGACTTGGGTCTTTTGAAAAACTGGTGGCATGGGCGTCTCGCCCATGCTTTTTGGCCGAAGAAATGCATGGGCGAGACGCCCATGCCA
>JANXVV010000306.1 GCA_025351525.1 Humisphaera sp.
AGGGGATGATGGTTCATGCCAGCGGTTTGGTGGAGCGCGGCGCGATGTCGCTGGGAATCTTCATCGACGCTCAAACTCTTGCCGCCAGCCGCGGCAATGCTGAACATCCTCTCGTTCCGGGCTTTGTACTTCGCGATGCCAAAGTTCATCGCCTCATCGTGGAGCAACCGCACTAAATTGTGGTGCAGGCTGGAAGCCCGCAACACGATTCAACTTCGGCCATCACGGGAACGAAATGAAGTTCATGCTCAATGGGAATTCCCGCGATTTGCCCGAGGGGATGACGATTCATTCGTTGTTGAGCGAGTTAAAGCTCACGCCGGATAAAGTCGCGGTGGAACTGAATCGTCGGCTGGTGAGGTCGGAGAAATATGACACGCCATTGAAAGAAGGGGATGTGGTTGAGGTCGTGACGTTTGTCGGGGGAGGATGATTTGAGTTCGTCGACATTCATCCGCGTGAGGGTTAGCCGCGACGCTCTGCGGAGCGCATTCTTCGAGTGAAAAATCGCTCCGCTGCGCGTCGCGGCTAACCGGATTGTAAGAAACAGTACGTTTGCCCGACATTCACTTGCCTACAAATCTTCAATCTGCACACCATTCCCCGTAATCCACGAGAGGGTCTTCGCTCCCGATGCGCTCACCGCTTCGTCGAGAAGTGAGCCGCCGGAAGTGATCGGGGTGTTGCTCCAGATGCCACCGGACAGACGGGCATGTTCGATGTCGCCGCCGAAGAAGTTGTAGTAAAGGATGTCGGCGGCGCCGGTGTTGTCGAACGAGAGGTTGGCGGCCATGCCGTGTGCGCTGCCGTTCACCTGCTGAACGGACCAGGCATTTCCGTTGCTGCGGGCGTACATGAGATTGAGGTTGTACGCATCGTTGTAGGTCACCTCGGGCAGATGGGCGGCATCGAAGGCCAGCGACAGCGCGCCACCGGCGGCGTGTGTCGTCGTGTCGATGACGCTGATTTTCCACGAGCCCCCTGTGCTGCTGGCGTACTTGTACCAGCTCTTGCTGAGATCCTGGTAAGCAACACCGATCACACCAGTGGCTTTGTCGTAGGCGATACTGGGGACGAAACCGACGTTGCCTTTTGTGTCGACCGACGTGAGCGACCATTTGGTGCCGTTCAGCGAAGCGACACGCAGATCGAGCGAGCTGGCGACGAAGTACGCGATGTAGGGTTTGGCGGCGTTGGTATAGACCAGCGATGGCTGCCATCCGGTGATCCCGGACGCATCCACCGTGCCGACCGTCCAGGAAAACCCGTTGGAATGAGCATATTTAAGGCGACCCGCGCCGGCATCATAATAGGCTATGCCGGGGTTGCCGTAGGGATCGATGGCGATCGACAACTGCGTACCGGCTTGGGGCGAAGCATCGATCGTGGTCACGGCGTTCCATGTGCCGTCGGCATTGCGCATCGCGTAGTCGAGCACTTTGGCGGTGCCGTCGTAGTAGGCCATGTGCAGACGACCGTAGGGATCGTAAGTGATCTTGGCATTGGTTGCATTCGCACCGGGAAATGCAGGCGGAGCGGGAACCGGTGGAACCGGCGGAATTGGTACGACGGCTGACGTACTCACAGACACGCCGTAAGGATTGGCGAGCGTGGTCGGGGAAGCCACGAGAATGTAATACGTTCCCGCCGCCAACTGTTTCGTGGTACCACCCGCCGAGAGACCGGCGAGGTTATTGCCGGCGGTGTTGAGCAGGGTGGCATTGGCGATATTTCCGGCACCGTAGTTCATCGCCACGGTGACGTTGGAGACTTGGCTCAGCGTGAAAGTGTAATAATCCGGCAGGCCACCGAGGAGCGATGCGCCGGTGATTTGCCCCTGGCCACCGCTCAAATTGATCGACGTGGCGTGGGCAGCGTCGTGATTGGTGGTGGTGCTGGTTGCCGCCCGCTGCATCGCGATGCCATAGGAACCGGCCAGCGTGGTGTTGCCGCCCGTGGCAAGGAGATAATAGGTTCCGGCAGCCAGCGAAAGCGTCGGACCGCTGTCGACATTGGCGATAGCCGTTCCATTGATATCCAGCAATGAGGTGGTTGGCGCAGCGCCGCCGGTAGCGGAAATCTGGAACGTTACGGTGGAGGTGGCCGCCAGCGTGAAGCTATAAAAATCCTGCGTATGCGATAGGCTGGTGAGGCCGCTCAACTGAACGACGTTGTTGTTAAACGTCAGCGGAACAGCCGTGCCGGCGGTGTGGTTGTTGATCGGGTCGGCCCGCAGCACCGCGAGTTTCAACGCGGCGTCGATATTCAATAGCGGGAACGTGTTGCCGGTGACTGAATCGTGTACCGGCGTGCCGCTGTCCTTCAAAATCTGAATAATCTGTGCCGGAGTGAACGCCGGGTTGATCTGCTTGATAAGGGCTGCCGCCCCGACCATCTGCGGGGAGGCGAAACTGGTGCCGTTGGCATAGTTGACGTAATACACACCCGCCAGGCTGGGCGTGGAGGGGAACTCATACGGTGCGACGATATTCTCCGCCGGGGCGAGTAGGTCGTTCAAGGCGCCGCGCGAGCTGAAGGAACTGATGGCCCCGTTGCTGTTGACCGAACCGATGGAGTAGACGTTCGCGTCAGCGGCGGGATAGTCGATGCTGTTGGGCACCTTCGCCCCCGAATTACCGGCTGCCGATCCGATGAAGACACCGGCTGAGGCAAGCGTGGCGAATTTGCCCTGCAACTGTTGATCGATCGCAAGATTTCTATCGCCGGTCAGGGAGGTGTCGGTGAAATTTTGATTGGACCCGAGCGAGATATTCACGCCGACGATGTTGTAGGCGGATTGATTGGCGATGACCCAGTCCAGGGCCGTCGCGATGCGCGCAGCCTGCGGACCCCAGGAATTGGTTGCACCGCTGTCGGCCCGCAGGATGATCAGTTGGACCCCCGGCGCGATGCCCTGCCCGTAAGTTCCATCGCCGCTATAGAAAAATGGATTGCCACCAAGAATGCCCGCGACACCGGTGCCGTGGCCATCTATATCGACCGCAGTCGAGCTTCCGGCGAAGAAGTCTTTGAAGATCAAATTCTTACCCGCGAACGCGGGATGATTCGGATCAGCCCCGGTGTCGATCACCACGACCGATTCACCTGCTCCGGTAATCTGGGGAAAGTCGGCGGCAGCTTGATCCTGATGAATCAGCACCGAATTGAAGTTCCAGGTGTTGCCGCTATACATCCAACGGCATTCCAAAGCCTCCAGCAAAGGCGGGGCTGAACGTTCACGAGGTTGAATTTGAGACGACGACTTTTTAATCATGGCGATCCAGATCCAAACGGGCTTACGGTTCATTCAAAAACTACCGGTGTAACATCCACCGACAGGATTTCCGAACTCTACTCCATCTTCCGGCAGCATGGCGGCTGAAGGCAAGGGATGAATTTCAGACACTCTCGGTCGAGCCGTCCGACTAAAGAGATATACCTCATAATACGCATGTCGGCCATTCAACCCAGCAAACGAATTGCGCCGGGCCATGCTCGTGCATCTACACAACGTTCAAGGATTGAAATTAGTTCGTTATCGTCAATTCCAACCCCTATGAATCGACGGAAGGAACTATCGCGCCAAAAAGCCCATGGAGCTTGTTCCATGGGAATCTGCCAGCGTAAAACAAACGATAAATCCGCAGCGCGGTAGGCACTGTCTCGCAGCGGTTTCAACAAGTCGATTTTTAAGTCTCTACCGTCACAGTGCCTCATACCGGTCGATTTCTTCCAAAAGCAACAACATATTTTCGGCTATCACCTATAACTCAGATAGGAATTGAAGATTTACCGTTGCTTTTTCCGAACAGTTCCCATATGTTCCTGCATCGTATGAACGTACTGGCTGCCCAACCCAGGATTCGCACTCCTTTGCACATTGCCCAACGGGTGACGCGCGGGCGTCTGGTCATGGAAGGTGTGGGTAAGACATTTCCCGGCACGGCGGTGCCCGTGTTGAAAGACATCACGCTCACCTGCGAGCCGGGCGAATTCGTCGTCGTGGTCGGCCCCAGTGGTTCCGGCAAAAGCACCTTACTCAATATCGCGGCGGGGATGACGAACATGGATTCCGGCACCGTCACCCTCGACGGCAAGTCGACCGATACCCCCGGCCCGGACCGCGCGATGGTCTTTCAGGATCATGGCCTGTTCCCCTGGCTTACCGCCGAGCAAAATATCGGCTTCGGTCTCAACATGGCGGGCATGGCCAAATCCGAACGGCTGGATCGCGTCGAAGCGGCCCTGAAAATGGTCCATCTCACCCACACCCGCACCAAGCTCATTCACGAACTTTCCGGTGGCATGCGGCAACGGGTGGCGATCGCCCGCGCGCTGGTGATGGACCCGGCGGTGCTATTAATGGATGAACCGTTCGCCGCCCTGGACGCCCAAACTCGCACCCTGCTGCATGAGCAATTGCAGGAATTGTGGTGCCAATCCCACAAGACGATTCTGTTCGTCACCCATTCGGTGGGCGAGGCGGTCCGGTTGGCGGATCGAATCATCGTGCTGCACGCCCATCCCGGTCGAATTCGTCGCGTGGTCGATGTGAATCTCCCGCACCCAAGGCAGTTCGACAGCTACGACATTTCAACCCTCGTCACGCTGGTGCGCAAAGAGATTGAAGATGAAGTGAACCGCGTGAACCGCGAGATGGCAAACGACTACTGGAAGCCGGAAGATCAGAGCGATCAGAAGAGCGATGTGAGGGGAGAGGGTGATGGCATTTAATAAAATCGCATCAGTGTTTTGCTTTATCGCAGTTCTGACCGGCTGCCGTGATACGACAGTGAAAAATGATTCACATTCGAACGCACCAAAGGAAGTTCGGCTGGGCTACTTCGCGAACATCACGCATGCCCAGGCGGTGCTGGGAGTGGACTCGGGTGAATTTGCCGCCGCCCTTGCCCCGATTGTGCTGAAAGCCAAGGTGTTCAACGCCGGGCCGGCGTTGATGGAGGCTCTGCGATCGGGCGCGATCGACGTAGGCTATGTCGGCCCGGGACCGGTGTTGTCCGCATATGGGGCCAGCGCGGGCGAGGCGGTGCGGGTCATTTCCGGAGCCGCTGCGAACGGCGTCATCATCGTCGCCCGCAAGGACTCGGGAATTAAAACCCTGAAGGATCTGACGGGAAAGCGTATCGCCACGCCTCAATATGGCAATACGCAGGATATTGCCGCCCGGCATTATGTGACGCAGGAGTTGGGGCAGAAGGATCATCGGAATGTGATAGCGGTGCCGAACGCCGAGCAGTCTTCGATGATGCAGCGCGGCGAGATCGACGCCGCCTGGGTGCCCGAGCCCTGGGGCGCACGGCTCATTGCCGATGTAGGTGCGACTCTCATTGCCGAAGAGAAAGACCTTTGGCCACAGAAGCAATTTTCACTGACGGTGGTCGTGACCACACCGGAATTCCTGAAGGCGCAACCCGAAATCATCGAAAAACTATTGGGCGTTCATCGCCGTTGGACACAGCGATTGAATCAGGATGGCCCGGCCCAGCTACCCGCACTGGGGACAGCACTCTATAAGCTGCTCGGCAAAGAGTTGCCTGCAAAGGTGCTGGGTGAGGCTTTTGACCGGGTCACCTTTTCGGACGATCCGCTCAAGTCTACCTTCACCTCCATGGGACAGTGGAGCTACGAGCTTGATTTCGGGCAACCTATTCAGCGGCTCGATGCTTTGTTTGCGGGCGGCAGTACTACTAAGCCATCGCCAATTCTCTCACGGCCAGTGACGCCATGACCTCTGGAACCATCTCCCGCAGCATTGCTGTTCCATCGTCAGATACGTCACTGACCAGCGGTCTTCGCCGGCTCGTCATTTGGCTGGCGATTTTTGCCGCATGGGAGGGGGCCTACCGCGTCATTGGGTGGAGGGCTTGGCAATTCCCAGCTCCCAGCCATGTTGTGGATGCGACGCTCAGCATGTTGGACGTCAGGACAGCTTTTGGAGACCCGCTTCACGCGGGTTGGCCCCGCGTCGATACTCCCCTCCATGCGACTGGGCGTGTCTGGAGTGACAGTCCTCTCATCACCGCCAATCTCACCAGCGGTCGACGTCTACTGGCGGGTTTTGCCATCAGCATCATCATGGGCGCGGCAATGGGGGTGGTGATGTGGCGATACAGCGAAGTAGACAAAATGCTCGGCCCGCTTTTCCTGGGACTATTGACCTTGCCGAGTGTCTGCTGGGTTCCACTCGGGGTGCGCGTGCTTGGGATCAATGAAAGCACTGTGCTATTCGTACTTATTATGGGGAGCGTTTTCGCAGTCGCCATCTCGATGCGGGATGGCCTCCGCAATATGCCGCCCATCTACCGACGAGCGGGGCTGATGCTTGGCGCAAGGGGTTGGCGACTTTATCGATATGTGCTCTTCCCCGCGAGTCTCCCTGCGTTCGCCGGCAGTCTGCGGCAGGGCTTCTCATTCTCCTGGAGATCATTGCTGGGGGCGGAGCTGATCCTCACCTCCGTCGATGACCACGGGCTGGGGTTTCTGCTATCCATCGGGAGGGATATCGGGGATGTGGCCAGGATCATCGCCATCATGTTCGTGATGATTGTCGTGGGCATTTTTGCCGACCGATGGTTTTTTGCGAAGTTGCAAAAGGCGATCAACACCCGCTTCGGTTTTCAGTGATCGATGGCTCGCCGCCTGGCAAGCACCATGCTGAACATAGGCCCGATCGCCAGAATCGTCACCACCGACACCGCCCGAAAGAGCGCGCTCCCCAGAAATCCCAAGTTCAGCGTGATGTGCAGCAGCCGGGCCGAGAGTTCCGCCACGCCCTGCTCCACCCCGATATTTCCGGGAGTGACATTGACAATCCCGCTGGCCAGAATCATCAATCCCAGCATGAGTGCAACCGGCCAGGTCACCTCACCACCGCCCGGCAACGTGCGGCATGCAAGCCATAGGCCTGTGGTGGTCAGTGCGACGAGCAGCGTTTGCAGAACGATGATTCTTCGCAGCAGGTGATGGCGGCGAAGGGACTTCAGGTGAATCGGCAAATCGACCAGACGTCGCGGAAGAGGGAAAAATCGGACCGCCGGTGTGAAAAGTAACAGCGAGCCGGCGAGCGCAGCAAAAACCACCCACAGAAAAAGCGGGCTTGGCCGGCCTAGGACCGAAAGTATCCCCAGCCCCGTCAATCCCAGTATGCCATACAACGCGACCGCTGTGACATAGGTTACCACGAGTGTCGCTCCATAGGTCACATAGGACAGCCCGTGTACACGTTTGAGATACATCCCCCGAGCCATCGCCCCAGCCTGCGGTAAGGGCAAATAATTCCAAAGGGAATTGACCACCGCCAATCCGTACCATTCAACGGGAGAAAGCTTCACCCCAAACTCCGCCGCCAGATCTCGGCCAATGAGACCATTCACGCCCAGACTCGCCAATGGAACCACTATCATCGGCAGCAAGTAGTGCCAATCCAGCTTAAGCACGACCGCTAACTGATGCCGCGCGTGCCAGACATACCAGCCCAATCCTACAATTACCGCGATTGCGATCGACGCACGAAAATAGGTGGCATGAGCATCTCGCCCGTGCTTTTCTTCAACGATACTCATCACCTACCGCTCCACTCCGGGAATGCCCCGAACATAGTCCCGATCACGCGGCACTATAACCGCCTGAAATTGATCACTATTCAACCCCCGCCGATAAAGCCTCCACCAACGCGGCTCTTCGGATGGTTTAGCCAACGGTAGATGGTAGCTTGGCCAGCGGAGTCTACTTTCATAAACTACAGCCCAATTCCCCTCGACCTGACCGAAAAAAGCATCCAGTTTCCCGCGAGCATTCTCGCTATCTGGAAACGGTCGCATGAATCGCACGTCGCGATTGCAAAGAAACTGAACGATTCTTCGATCCGGTGCAAACGTGGCGTCCGGAGGACGGCTTGACGGGGGAGGCCAGTTCACCCACACAACCGCATCAGAGGGTGCATTTTTTTGAACGTAGCCCCCGATGTCTACCAGTTCTGCAAAAGCGCCTTGTCGGCTGACATCGTAAAAATTGAGCGAGGTGCCATGCCGAACATACCATTCGACTCCATAGGGGATCGCGTTCATCAGGAAAAGGATGATAAATAAGCTGAGTCCAATCCGGTTCCCTCTCCCACCGGTAGTCCGCGGGGGGAGGGCTAGGGTGGGGGGGGCCTCATTTTTCGAGTCAGTCGCGTCATCGGAGAAAATTCCCCTCACCCTAACCCTCCCCCCCGGAGTACCGGGGGGGAGGGGACCGGAGAAGCCGTAGCAGAGTTGTATGAACAGGATCGGTGCGATCGGAGTCATATAGCGAGGCTTGATTCGGGCTCCCCACTGCACGAAGATCGGGAGGAAATAGAAGGCCATGCCGATCGCATACCAATGTTTGCCTCGCCATAGGCGGCACCAACCCAGACAGGCGATCCCGAAGGCCAGCACCGCCCCGACACTTGCGGCGATTCGTACAAACATTGACGACATCTCAAACGGCACCGCACCCGCCGCCGCCAATCCTTCGATGACCCAACGGCCGGCACTGACCGGCAGGTCGATGACGTAGTTCTTAATCCCTACGAAGAAATTGAGGTGGTAGACTTCTTCATTCTTAGCCGCGACTTGCGCTCCGGGGATGGGCCGTCGATAGGCCCAGAGAAGCACCGCGAAGACAAGGACGAAAACAGCGATCCAACCGGCACGGGATTTCCAATCAACGTGGCGATGTGACATCCACAGGCCGAAGAGCATTCCCGGAATTAACAGGATGGCGGCTAGGCGATTCTCCCAAGCCCCGGCCATCAACAGGGCGGCGACGATGACCAGAACCCACTGCTTTGGGGGTTTTGCTTTCGCGAGATAGCTCAAAGCCAACATTGCCGCCCAGAACATCACCAGAAACAGCGGTTCGGTCATGATCGTGAATGCGTTGGCATAGACCCACCAACTGGTTGCCGTCGCGAGGGTTGCCAGCAAAGCCAGACGTTCATCAAACCAACGGCGGAGCGTTAGGAATGTGAGCATATGAGCCGCGAGCGTCAGCCCGATCATCACCGCGTGCATCGCGCCGATCCCACCGCCGAGTTTCATGATGGCGAACAGCAGCAGGGGAGTCATGGGTGTTACGTCGCGGTGCAACTGCCGGAGGGAATCCCATCCCTTGCCCTGCATCAAACCTCGGGCCATGTTGAGGTAAAGGGCGCTGTCGCTCAGCGGATACCACCAGGGGCTCCAAAGCAGTGCATAGAAGAGGCCGACCCCCAGGGCCGCCAGCCACACCCACTTCCGAGGGAGGCGCTGTTCGACGGAAGGCGAAGGATTAGGAAGGTGATTTTGCAAGCGGCAGTTTCGTCAGTTGCTTTGTCGTAGGGTCGAAGGAGTAGAAATCGCGAGCCGGTTGTCTGGCTTGGTAGTACTGAATCAATTCGCTATTGCGGTCACCGAGATCATGGGCTCGCACGATGAATGCGTCGTCGATATTAGCCGAGTCGAGGTTGTAGGTTTGTTCGTGCCGCCATGCCATCGGGTCGGCGGTGGGGTAGTGGAAGAAGACGACGGCTGGCCGGGGGATGGATTGAGCCAGTCGGTTGTAGGCCTGCATTGGTTCGCTTTTGTTTGTCGCATCCTTCCCACTGAATTCCGGCAGGGAGATCACCAGCAGAAAAAAAATAGATGCAGTCAACCAGGTGGAGAGTGCTTTGCGATGAAGAGGGAAGTGTACAACCACCTGGGAGGCTCCCAATACCACCGCGAACGCAACCAGCGGAGCTACCACGGCGGCGTAGGAGTGTAGGAACATGACCCATGTAACATAGGCCAGCGGGAATAGGAGTAGGATCGACCCCAGTATCCAGCGCCGTCGGCTGGACCATCCCAAAAGGCCGATGGGCAGCAGAACAATCAACAGGGTTTGCGGCAGTGTCCAGTTAAGGGTCTGCGCGAAGGGCCGGGGCGGTGTTCGTGCCTTGCCAGTGAAAAAAGGCAATACGAATCGTTCGTAATTGTCTTTGAACTGGGGTAGGGAGGTTGCGATGGGATGCTCACCCGGCAGCACGTGCGGATGTAGTCCGAACGCAACGCCCGGCCAGTAGAGTTCCTCGTACCGCTGCACTGGTGTCTGCAACCAACGGCCGGTGACACCATGATTGATTATCAGTTGCATCGACAGAAACGGCATGGCACAGGCGATGGAGAGGAGGATCGTCAGAATTGCCTTTGTGAATACGGTGGCATGGGCGTCCCGCCCGCGGTTTTCCGTCGCAGAAGAATGCGCGGGC
>JANXVV010000316.1 GCA_025351525.1 Humisphaera sp.
CCGGTGTGCCCGGCTCACACTCCGAGCGCAAACAGGATTTTTCACCCGCCTTCATGCGTCACTCGCTAGAGCAATCCCTCACCCGGTTGGGCACGGACTATCTCGATCTGTACATGGCGCACAACATCAAGCTGCCGCAGTTTCGCGACGATATGTTCGCGGAGCTGAACAAGCTGAAAGAAGAGGGCAAGATCAAGGTCTGGGGCATCAGTCTCGGGCCGGCGATCGGATGGCGCGAAGAAGGGTTTACGGCGATGATCGATCACGGCGCGCAGGCCGTGCAGACGGTCTACAACATGTTCGAGCAGCACCCGGGCAACGAGTTTTGCGAAGTGGCCCGCTCGCAGAAGGCGGGCATTCTGGCGCGCGTGCATGACAACAGCAGCATTCTCAAGGATGTCGTCAAGATCGACACGAACATCGGCCCGAACGATCACCGCAAGTTCCGAGATCAATCGTGGAAAACCTATGGCCTGAAAAAGTTGGAACTCGTCCGCCATTATGCGAACGATCATGGTATGAACGTTCACCAGATGGCCTGCAAATGGCTCCTGCAGCAGGCCGGTCTCACCGCGATCACCGGCACGTTTTTGAATGAGAAGGAAATCAAGGAAGCCGCCGAGTCATGCGAGAAACCGAATCTATCGTTTGCGGAGTTGAATCAGATCGCCAAGGACTACGACAACGATTGGGATCTGGGCCCCGACGCCCACCCCTGTGATATTTTGAGCAGCTTCGCCCCCGGTGGAAAAATCCGCAGTGGATACGTCCCTTCACCGGTGTTGATCGCGTAATGATGATTTCGTTTAGCGGTGGCCCGGAGGGCCGCGTTTTGCCGACATAGAGCTCCCTCATGCCAACCTCGCGACGGATCATTTCCAGCGCTGCGATCCTCCTCATCGCTGCAATTCCCGCCTGGGGTGGGATTGCATGTTGGCGCAGCGGAGGCAAAAGTGGATCGACGTTTTTCATCTTAACAGGCTGCATACTCTTCCTCTTCGCGGCGATTCTGGTCATCGTCGCGGTCGCCCCGGTTCGTCTCGTCGAAAAAATCTTCGGTCCCCATTCGGCTCCAAATGATGCCGAAAACTCTACCGAGGGTTGGTCGTGGCTATTTTCGATACTGGATTTATTTTCGGGGTGGTGATCTAGCGCAATGTCCGACATCGCCGGTCGAATCTCCCCCACCCCACCCGCACTGCGCTACGTCGTGCTGCGCCATGAAAACATTCCCGATCCCCATTTTGATCTGATGTTCGAGACGATGCCGGGCTCGCCGCTGGTCGCTTGGCGTTCACCGGATTGGCCGATCCAGACTGAGACATCGCTCATCAAGCTCGCCGATCATCGCCGCGAGTATCTGGACTACGAAGGCCCGATCGGCGGCGAGCGAGGTGAGGTCCATCGCGTCACCACCGGTTTTTACCGGCTTGATTGCATGGAAGATTCGCTCTGGCGACTGACGTTTCGCGATTTCGTCGCAACGTCGCAGTTGGAATTTAGGCGCGAGGCAGATGCCAGGTGGAAAGGGCGACCGCGACGAATTTGAATGTCGAAGAAAGCCCGGCCCTCCGGGCCGGTGCTAAACGAGGTTGATCGCTTGGAAGCGCTGCGCAAAAAAGAGGTCGGAGCCGATGTTGCCACCGGCTCCGACACTCACAACACTCTCCACTCCGGAAGGCGTCTTTACTTGGTTCCGCCGTCGCCGCCCCTCCGCCGCCGGTGCCCGCGCCGGGGGCCGAGGTGTTGGTGGGATTGCTGGCGACGGGGGATTCACTTTCGGTTTTCGACAGACGGGCCAGATTCTGCGATCCACTGCTGGTGGCGTTCGGATTCGGCCCGGATTCAAAATGCAGTTGCTGATCCTGCAAACCGGAATCGACCATAAAGGCCGACACTGCTTCCTGCCGCGGCTTCTGTCGCGATTCATCGGGAAAGTTCATGTAGACGACGACCGGAAACGCATGATCGTTATCGCGGAGCATCGAGCAGAGCTTGTGTTCGCCGAGGGAATTGAGGTGATCGCCATCGAAGTGGTAGGCGTAGAGCATGCCATCATGCCGCGCGCCGACGGCTTCCTGTGCCAACGCAAATCGGCGGTACGAACGCGTGTCATCTTCCGGTGGAAAGGCATCGCGCTCGGCTTGTTTCCGCATGTTCTCGCGGGCCGATTCGCAGCCGACCAGGAACGTGAGAAGGATGCCGGCGAGTTTCAGATGTTTGTTTTTCATAGAGAACCTCATTTACAAAGCTTTTTCATGGCATGGGCTACCAGCCCATGTTTGAATTTCAAATACATGGGCTGGTGGCCCATGCTACGAACTCAATTCATCAGGCTGCTGTTCATCAACTCAACAATCGTCGGCCCGGCCAGCACGATGAACGTGGCGGGGAAGATGAAGCAGACCAGCGGAAAGCTCATCTTTACCGACGCCTTGGCCGCCATTTCCTCGGCCTTTTGCTGGCGGCTTACGCGGAGGCTGTCGGCATGGACGCGAAGCGCGCCCGACACACTCGTGCCGAATCGCTCGGCCTGCACCAGCATCGACACCAGCGACTGAAGCGCCCTCGAACCGGTGCGAACGCCGAGGTTGCGAAGCGCCTCGCTTCGCGAAAGCCCGACGCGCGTTTCCATGTGGGTAATTTCCAGTTCACGGCTCAGGCTCGGATGGACGATCGCCAACTCTTCCCCCACCCGCTCCATCGCGGCGTCCATCGCCAGGCCGGCTTCGACGCAGATGACCATCAGATCCAATGCATCCGGCAAGCCATATTCAAGGTATTTCTGCTGCTTCTTCACCTGCTTTTTGAGCCAGAAGATCGGGGCCAGGTAACCGATCAAACCGCCGAGCGATAAGCCGAGCATTACGGAGCCGAGCAGCGAGCCGACGACATAGCCGCCCAGCACGCCACCGACGAGAAGGATCATTTTGAAACCGGTGACGACGCGGATGGCGGAGGGCGAATAAATTCCCGCCATCGCCAACTTGCGTCGAAGCTCGGATTGTTTTTCGCGCGTCTCCGGCATGAACGGCTTCGAGGCCGCCTGCCCGATGCGCGAAAAAAGTTCCTTCATCTGCGCCTTGCCGGTTGGAGCCCGAAGCCCGTCTTCCGAAGTGGCGTTGGTGAGCCGATCGCGCATGCGGTTCTCACCGGTTCCAAAGAACCGCGAGGCCCACAGCCCGATCATCACGACCACGCCGAAGATGCAGCCGGAGATTAGTGTTGCGTCGTCCATGTTGATTCAGTTGTTAGTGGAAAGTGGATAGTGGATAGCAAAATCCGGAATTTGCATTTCACTAACAACTAACCACTTTCCACTAACAACTTCCTTTTCAAACCTTCAAATTCGTCAATTTCTTGATCGACACCAACCCGAGCACTTGCAGCATGACGGCGGTGCCGAGCAGCTTTTGGCCGGTGGTGGTGTGCAGCAGTTTGCCGCCGTATTCGGGGTTCATCGAATAGGCGACGAAAAACATCAGGATCGGGAAGGCCACCAGGATGTAACCGGTCAATCGCCCTTCCGCCGTTTTGGATCGCACGAAACCGGCCAACCGCATGCGAGACCGGACGGTGTTGCTGATGTTGCCGAGCACCATCGACAGATCGCCGCCGCTTTGTCGCTGGATCAGCACAGCGGTCACGAAAAACGAAAATTCGGTTGACTCCACCCGCTCGGCCATGTCCTTCAGACACTGCTCCAGCGGTGAGCCGAGACTGTGCTGGTCGTAACTTCGGCGGAATTCACCGGCCAGGGGATCGGGCATTTCCGAGCCCATCATTTGCAGCCCGGTCGTCAGACTGTGACCGGCCTTCAAGATGCGCGATAGAAAATCCAAGGCTTCGGGAAGCTGTTCGGAGAGTTGACGGTTTCGCTTATTGGCTCGGCTTCCGAGGAAAAAGAACGGCACATACCACGCCGCCGCCCCGCCGCATAAAGCCAGCATGGGCGAATCGACCAACATGCACAGGACGACCAACACGCAGACGCCGAGGGTCGTGGCAATGATGACGAATCGCGACAGGCTCATCGTCGGCCATGCCACCAGCAACTGCCGCTGCACTTTCTGAAAGTAGGTCTTGCGGGCCAGCGCCTTGGCCAGCGACGACTGTTCGTTCTGGATCAGGATGGAGCGGTTTTCGCCCACGGCGGTGTAGTTTTTGCCGTCGTCGCTCAATCGCTGGCTGACCCGCTTGCGCTGGTCGCCGTTGCCGAAGAGAGCCCGGCTGACCACCCAGGCGAAGAGTGCCACCGCCGCCGCGAGAATGAAAGGGAAGATCGATTCCATGCGTTTTCTCTAAAACCTTCTTCGACCGGTTACTTGGACGGGATAACTCGGCGCTGAAACAGATCGGCGGGAAGCTTCAATCCGCGGGCTTCAATTTTCTCACCTGTCTTCGGGCGGATGCCCGTGCAGACGAATTGCCCGAGCGCGCCACCATTTGAATCGACGCCGGTTTGCTCGAACGCGAAAAGATCGTGCATGGTGATGTTCTCCCCTTCCATGCCGGTGATCTCACTGACCCGCGTCACTTTTCGTTTGCCGCCGCCCAATCGCTGGGCCTGCACGATAATCTGAATGGCGCTGGCGATCTGCGTGCGCAGTCCCTTGACCGGGATATCGAATCCACCCATTGCGATCATCACTTCCAATCGCGTGATGGCATCGCGCGGCGTGTTGGCGTGGATCGTCGTCATCGAGCCTTCATGCCCGGTGTTCATCGCCTGCAGCATGTCGAGCGTTTCACCCGAACGGCATTCGCCGATGATCACGCGGTCAGGCCGCATACGCAGACAGTTCTTCACCAAGTCGCGCGAGGAGACTTCGCCCTTGCCTTCGATGTTCGGTGGGCGCGTTTCCAAGCGCACCACATGCGGTTGTTGCAACTGCAATTCGGCGGCGTCTTCGATCGTAATCACCCGCTCGTCGGCGGAAATGTAGCGCGACAGGCAGTTGAGCAATGTGGTCTTGCCCGAACCCGTGCCTCCGCTGATCAAAACATTACAGCGGGCCTGCACCGCGGCGGAAAGGAAATCCATCACCGCCGCCGGAAACGCGCCGGCGCGAATCAGATCCTCCGGCATGAGCGGTTTGGAACCGAACCGTCGAATCGACATCGCCGGCCCATCGAGCGCCAACGGTGGGATAATCGCGTTCACGCGGCTGCCGTCCGACAGGCGGGCATCCACCATCGGGCTGGTTTCATCCACCCGACGTCCGACCAGCGCCACGATTCGATCGATGATCTGCCGTAGATGCGCGTTGTCGCGGAAGGTCACTTCCGACAGTTCGAGTCGGCCCTTTTTCTCGACGTAGATCCGGTCGAAGCGGTTCACCAGGATGTCGCTGATCGCCGGGTCTTTCAGCAGGATTTCCAGTGGGCCCAGGCCGAAGGTCTCGTCCATCACCTCGTCCATCAGGCGCTCCTGATCGGAACTGGTGAGCAGGCCTTTTTCCTGCTGGCACAATTCGCGGATCAAAACGCGCACCTCGCGGCGGACGATATCCGGAGGCAGCGTTTTGAGGTTCTGCACATCCAGCCGTTCCACCAGATTTTGATGGATGCGCACTTTCATCTGCTGAAAGTAAGGACTCCGCTCCTGCTGCGGCGCCATCGCCTGCACCTGAACCTGCGGCGCGGAAGGCGCAACGTAAGGTTGCGCCGCGGGCGCTGCCGCCGCCGGAGTCGCTTGCGGCTTGGCGATGGCAGGCGCCGGGGCCGCTCCCTTTGCAGGTCGAACCGGCGGTGCGCTAAATCCCGCGAGCTTGACCGGCGGTTCTGCAACAGCCGTCGAACCGGACTTTGAAAACAAACCCATTTCTTGCTCCTTGCCCCGTTTCATGGCGGTGCGGGCTTCCAGCCTGCACGATGACGGATGCAGGCTGAAGGCCCGCACCACAAAAATGCCAAGCTGAATAAATCAAGCCGCAATCGCTCGCGCGTTCTTACCGTTCACCAATTCCGCCAACCCCATCAGCGACTGGCTGATCTCCGTCTTCGGCGCGCGAAGCACGAAAGGTTCCCCCAGGTTGATCGCACTGATCGCGGTCTTGAAATCGTTGGGAATGTAGTGTGCGATCTTCAGCCCGAGCGCGCGTTCGACATCCGCCGGTTCGATGTCGTGGCCCTTTTTGATGTACCGGTTGGCGACGATCTTGACCTTGTGCGGGTCGGTCGCGGTGCGCCGCAATGCACCGACGAATCGCTCGGCGTTTTTGGCGCTGGGAACGTTGAGTTGCATCACGATGAGGTTGACATCCGCCGCCTGGACTGCCGTGGCGTAGAGCGGTTCGATGCTCATCACGCTGTCGAGCACCACATAGTCGAACACGCGCGACAGAAGATTCAGCAGTCGCGAAAAACCGGCGGGCTTCACGCGCAGGGTATCTTCCGGCAGATCGGGTCGGGCCAGCACGCTCAAACCGCTGCCGGCATGGACCGCCAGCGCATTGTCGAGCAGCGTTTTGTCCAGTGAACCGCCCGACTCCATCACATCGGCGATGGTGAATCGCGGCCGGATATCGAAGTAGCTCGCCGCCCCGCCGCGAACGAGATCCAAATCCACCAGCACGGTCTTGGCCCCCGTCTTCGCAAGGGCCGCCGCAACGTTGCAGGCGACGGTGGTCGAGCCACATCCGCCGATGGTCGGAATCACATGGAGCACGCGGGCGCGCTTGCCCATGCCGTGTTGCTGGGCCACCCGATCGAGGGCGGTGGTGAAAGTTTCCTCATTGATCGGCAGTGGGATGAATTCCCGAACGCCCATCTGCATCGCTTCCATCAGAAGACCGGCATCGACGACTTTGGACAGAATGAAAAAGCACACGTTGGGATATTGGCGGGGCAGATGACCGATTTTCCGCAGCGCCGCAATGCCCTGCGATTCGAGGTTCAGGATCACCAGTTGCGTCGCGTTGCCGCGCGACAGCAGTGACGGCAATCCTTCAACCTCACCGAGCTGCGCCGAAATCTCCACGCCGTAACCGCTGAGGTAATCGGCCATTTCCTGGCGATACCCGGCGTCACTGTCCACGATCACACAGTTGAGTTGAAGCAGCATATCCTCTTCTCTTCTTTCAGGCGGAATCCGCTGAAGACGACGATCGAATCAGCGCGTCCGTCTCAATGATATTATCAGCCGAGGCCGGCAGTCCCGGGGCTTCCGCCCACGGCTATTAAAGTTCCGAGTCGCTGCGGATCCTTTTAACACGATCAGTCTTTTCCGGTGCTTGCATACGGTGCGTGCGGCACATCCTTTTGCGGGGTGTAGGGCACGAAGCCATACGATCCCTGGAACCTCGGAGCCTGCTTGCCGTTGGCCGATGGCAGGGTCGGTGGCCGGTGCTGCGGATCTTTCGGGCCCCCAAGATTCATCTTCGTGAATAGCTCGAGTTCGTCGGGGAACTGCCATTCCTCTCCCGGCAGGCGCGGCACATCCGAAGGGTTCATCGCCTCGACCAGGTGCGGCGTGACCAGCACGACCATCTCCGTCTCTTTGCGCGAGTAACGCACGGTGCGGAATAATGGCCCGATCACCGGCAGATCGCCGAGCAGCGGAGTCACATCTTTGCTGGCGGCGATGCTTGAATTCAGCAGCCCGGCGATCGCGAAGGTTTGCCCATCGGCGAGTTCCACGGTCGTCGTCACTTTGCGAGACGTGATGCCGGGAATCCGAAACCCGCCGGCCTCGACACTGTTGGCGTAGTCCAGATCGCTGATCTCAGGAGACACTTTGAGACGTATCTTCCCGTTGCCCAAAACGATCGGCACGAATTTCAGCTTGACGCCATATTCTCGGTAATCGACGCTGATGGCGGCACCGGCACCCGTGCCTCCTTGCGAGGTTGGAATCGGGATCGCCCCACCCGCTAAAAAGCTGGCCTCCTGACCACTGACGGTCATCAGATTCGGTTCCGCGAGAATGCGAAGCAGGCTGTTTTGACGAAGGGCATCGACGAAATATTGAAACGCGCCCTTGCCGATCTGGCCCTGTCCGAAGATCGTCACCGCGCCGCCGGGCGAAGGGCTGCTGAGTTGCTGGCCTCCACCGGGTAGTTGCAGGGTGCCAAACGGATTGATTCCCCCGACGTTGCTGCCGACGAAACTTTTGCCATCGGTCGCGCCGAGGTTGACGCCAAGTGCTGAGGTTGCCGATCGCGAGACTTCGGCGATTCGCACGGACAACATCACCTGTTGCCCACCGGAGATGACCAGAAAATCCTGAACCTTCGCCGCGAAGGGCGTGGCGATCCGGACGATCTGCTCCTCCACTTCGAGCGAGGGAACATTTCCCTTCAGCACGACTTCCCCGTTGTTGGCGCTCATCTCGATCTTCACGCCGGGGAACAGCTTTTTCAGTTGCTCCTGCAATCCGGCCACGTCGACGGCGACGGATATGTCGATGACCTGCGCTTTTTCACCGTCATCCCACACCACCAGTTGCGTGGTGCCCGCCTTTTTGCCGGTCACCAGAATACGGCTCTGGCCCAGCAGATTCACATCGGCAATCTCAGGCTGCCCGACGCTCACCCGCTTGTAAGGCGTGCGGGTTTGCAGCACCACGCTCTTGTTGATCAGCACCTGAAGTTGACTGGAGGTCTTCGCCGCTTCGGTGACAAATGGAGCGGTTGCGTCGGCGGACTGCACGGGGATCGTGCTTTCTTCCGAGCGCGCTTCCGCCGGCTTGTCCGCCGCCGCCGCCGAAAGGCACAGTAGGCAGCCCGCCCCGAACGCCGCCGCATGGCCCACCCAGCGAATCATCCGGTTTCGCGCCGATCGCGTTCGTGCGTTTTTCAAAGTCTCGATGTGTTGATTCATGTTTTTTCCTCCAGCCCGCCGTTCATTCGTTTGCCCGGCAAATCCGTTCCCGATTTAATTGCCGTTCTATTTAGGGGGACTTAAATCCGTCTCCGCAAAATTGGTCGGTCGCATTTCCGTGCGCGTTTCGATCTGCACGGCCTGCTCCTTGGTGTTGCGGATGATCGTCACCATACGAGTTTGATCGGCGGGCTTAGTCGCCGGTTGCGGCGGGTCGCTGAACAGGCTCGTCGGTTTGGCGGGTGGAGTCGCCTTGGCAATCGTCTCGATCAACTTGGTGAATATCCCGCCCAATCCACCGTTGGCGGAATCACTTGCTGAACCGCGCAGCTCGGCAAGCGTCACGCTTTCCACGTCGCTTTGCAGGTCGCCGCGCGTGTCACGGCTTCCCCGAAGGACCAACCGCGGCGACCCGGTGTGCGATGCCAAATCCATCAGCTCCGCCTCACGCGGTGAAACCAACAGCGTCACCGTTCTGGCCGACGCAGGTTCGGGACCTTCTTCCTTACCCGGCTCTTTGACCGCTTCCGTAAATCGACGGCCAATGGCGATGATCTGCAAATTGCGAGCAACGGTCCGGGCCAGCATCTGCCCGCCCTCGCCCGCCAGCGTCGTTACCACATCCACGCGGCAACCGGGAACGAGCATCCCCGCCACGCCGCTGATTTCATTGACTTCCAGCGTCACCGCACGCATCCCGTCCGGGACGATCGCGGTGAGGCCCTTGCTCGAACCCTCGGGGGCCAGCATGTTTTCAAGGATCGGCTGCCCCTTTATCACCGGCATCGTCACCACGCGATTCAGCAGCACCCCCGGATCGCGGAAAGTGCCCGGCGTCACGCTGGTTTCCGGAACGCTGTTCGCCAACAAATCCGTCAGCTTCAGAGCCGTACCCGGCGTGATATTCTCTTTCGCCACCACCAGTCGAGTCACGTTCACCGTGATCTGCTTCGGCGCTTCCTTGTGAGAGAGCATGTCGCGACCCACCTTGGCGGCTACACCACCCAGCACGATCGCCACGATCAAAGGCACAGATGCTTTCACGTTCATAGAATCTCCCATTCGTCCCGCGGACCAGGGCCGCCGATCACCACCGCCCCATCGCGGCGACGGTCTGTACTTCCCTCTCGGATAGTGTCGACGAATTGGCGTATCCGGTTTAGAACCTTTGCGCGGAAAGGAGATTCGCGTCGCACATCAATGGAACGTGTACGACATCAAAAAAGCCCATGGAACTTGTTCCATGGGACTTCACTCCGGATTGACGCGAGACAGGCAAACGACAATCATCCAGGAAATTCTGCAACGTTATCGCACCTGGTTCAAGCGTTTTCCGAACGCGAGTATGAAAGTCTCCGTATGAATGTGACGCTTTTAAACAGCTTTATTTACACGCTATTTCTGATCTTCGCCGCAATTGCGTGTGTTCCGGCATCATCGCAGGCCGTGGAACAGTGGGACGTGCAGGAAATAACCTTAACTGGGCCGCAGGATGGAAATCCGTTTCTCGATATTCAACTTTCCGCCCAGTTCACGCGCGGCGATCAGATGCTCACCGTTCCCGGTTTTTATGACGGGGACGGCATCTACCGGATTCGATTCTCACCCCCAACCCCGGGTGAATGGAAATATCGGACCCACAGTAATCATCCGAAACTTGAGGCAAAGGAGGGCGGTTTTACCACGACGGCAGCCACCGGTTCCAACCATGGGCCGGTGAAGGTCCGCGACACATTTCACTTCGCCTACGCCGATGGTACACCCTATTTTCAAGTCGGAACCACCTGCTATGCGTGGACCCATCAACCGGAAGAACTTGAAGAACGGACGCTGAAAACGCTCGCGACTTCGCCGTTCAATAAGTTGCGAATGTGTATTTTCCCCAAGTCGTATACCTACAACAAGAACGACCCCTCCACCTATCCGTTTTTGAAAAGCACCGACGGCAAATTCGACTTCACGCGATTCGATCCGGCGAACTGGCAACACCTGGAACGGCGAGTGAAGGATCTGGGGAGGCTCGGAATCGAAGCGGATCTCATCCTGTTTCATCCGTATGACCGCTGGGGATTTGCCGAGATGGATCGCGACGCCGACGACCGGTATTTGCGATATGCCATCGCGCGGTTGTCGGCGTACCGGAATGTCTGGTGGTCGCTGGCGAACGAATACGATTTTATGATCCCGCCGTTGCGGAACGGGCAGCGCGGCAACAAAAAGGTGGAGGACTTCGACCGCTTCTTTTCGATTCTGCAAAAAGAAGATGCCTTCGGTCGACTGCGCAGCATCCACCACGCATCCAGAATGTACGACCACAAAAGGGAGTGGGTCACGCACGTCAGCATTCAGAACGTCGACCTGACGAAAGTAATCGACTGGCGCAATAAATTCCAAAAGCCGATCGTCGTAGATGAATGTCGGTACGAGGGGAACATCGCGAATACCTGGGGCAAGCTCACCGGATTAGAAATGGTGCATCAGTTCTGGGTCGGCACAGTTGCGGGCGGGTATGTGGGCCACGGTGAAACGATGAAAGACGCAAACGATGTTTTGTGGTGGTCTAAAGGCGGGGTGTTGCATGGCGAAAGTCCGCCGCGCATTGCATTTCTACGCAAGGTGATGGAGGCGTTGCCGTTTTCGGAAATGAGTCCCAGCCGATCGGATGCGAATGTATTGCTGCTGTCGAAGCCGGGCGAAATTTACCTGGCTTATGCGATGAAAGAGGGTGCCATCAAGCTGCAATTGCCCGGTGACCGCGACTATGCCGTGGAATCCATTGATACCTGGAACATGACGAGCGAGCGACTGAGTTCCGTCAAACCAGGTGAATTTAATTTCACCGCTCCGCGCCCGGACTTTTTGCTCCGAATCACGGCGATTCGATAAATTTTGAAAACTGACAACCGCCGATCGTTTCCTATAATGCCGCATCCTATGCCCACCGCCGAACCCATTCCCGATTCCCCCGCGTGGGACGAACAACTTCTGCGCAACCCCCACACCGTCGCCGACAAACGTCGACGGGTGCAGAACATGTTCGCGGCTATCGCGCCCAGCTACGATCTGAACAACCGGCTGCACAGTCTGTGGATGGATCAGGCCTGGCGGAGAAAAGCGGTGAAGCTTGCGGAGTTGAAGGCGACGGATCGCGTGGTGGATGTGGCATGTGGGACGGGAGATTTGACGTACCGATTTGCGTCGCGGATCAGTGACCTTGCGAATCCAAATTTCGATCGATTCAAAGGTCAGGTGGCGGGCATCGATTTCACTTTTCCCATGCTGCCCCTCGCACGGCGGAAGTGGCTTCGCGGACCGGCGGTGTACGAGTATGCACACATGCCCAAAGAACACCGCTTGCATCAGGATTTGATCCAGTGGCTGAACGGTGACGCCCAGTCTCTGCCGCTTCCCGACGCCAGTGCCGATATCGTTTCCATCGCCTTCGGCATCCGCAACGTCGCCGACCCCGCCGCCGCCATCCGCGAGTTCCGGCGGGTGCTACGGCCAGGTGGCCGACTCATCATTCTCGAATTCTCCCTGCCGACCAATCGCATCCTTCGCGGGTTATACAATTTCTACTTCCGAAAAATTCTCCCCACCACCGCAACCCTCATCAGCGGCGACAAAACCGGGGCATATAAATACTTGCCGGAGTCGGTCAATACATTTATCGGCCGCGAGCAGATGACGGGGATGATGCAGACGGCAGGGTTTAAAAACGTGGAACAGTTTCCGATGACGTTTGGGGTATGCGTGTGTTATAGGGGGTTGGTGGTCGAGTGAACATCAAGTGGATGCCGCCAAGTCAGCCCGGGAAACTTGGAAAAATCTCGATCCATCGAGACCCATTCACAATTTAATTCAATCGCCATCGCGGCAAAGTAGGCATCGGGAACCAAATTACCTGCGGCGCGTGTTTTACGACAAAGGCGGTCGAATATTTCCCAATGTCTGGGGCCGGGTTGAATAACCCGGCAGTGGGGGCAGTCACGAAATCGGGCGCAGTAGTCCAAGGCGTCATTGATCGGCGTGGGTGGATCAAAAGGCTTGCGAGTTACAATCCGTAGAAACCCGCTCAATGCAAGCGACGGGACGCCAAACAAATTTCCCGCGCTAAGCACGTTTTCCATCCATGCTCTGATGGGAGCATTCGCGGCGAAATCCACGCGATGTGCAAGCACTAAAATATTAACGTCGAGGAGCAGCATCGTCACTCATCCCAAGGAGCGAAGGTCGTCCTCGTAATCTTGTTGTTCGATCATCGGCTTCATCGCTTCCCACGAAAGTTTTTTGGTTGGGTCGCCGAAAACCGGAAGCGGGTCATTCATGCTGATTTTGGAACGATCCAACGACTCACCAATTACTTCCGGTAATGACGACGAGTTTGAAGGTGCCGGAACCTCATGCGTCTGCACATACTCCCCCAACGCCTCTTCTACAACTGCCTCAACGCTTATCTGCCTCACACGCGCAATTGACCTGACGCGGTCCCGAAACTTCGGTGGAATGATGTCGGCGATAGTCATGATTTCCCATTGTATCGTCTCTAAAGATTCCATCCATCAAATTTCAGCTATTTCCCCGGTCTCCAATTCCACACCTCATCCCTCTTGCTGATTTCCGGCAGATAGCAGCCGTCGATTTTTTCAGGGCGGACGAACTTCCCGAGGAAGTCGACGACACCGCGCCGCTCAACGCGCCACACCGCTCCCTCCACCGGATCGATCGCACCGTGAAACCCATTGCGGGTGCGCTCCTCACCTTCCAGGATTTTCAACACCTTCGCCACCGAAATTGGCGGGCCTTGCGACAGCAGCTTTGGCACGGTGAAACCCGCCGCCGGCACGCGCTCGCTGAATTCCGCGTAAGGTGCGCGCTCCTGGCCTCTCACCAAATCGAAGGGAACAAAAGGCTCATGGGTCAGCGCGTACCGCGTGCCGTGCGCTTGGGCCAACCATTCGCCACAGAGCCTTTCGCCTTCGCGGAGAAAGTCGAAGTGGTCGAGGCGCTCGAACACCCACGCCGCGAAAAATCGGTGCTGCTCATAAGGGGATGAGATCGACGGATACCCGGATCGGCCAATCGCCACCAGTTCCCCATTGACCCGCGCAACGCACACGTTCGAACCATCCAGCTTTTCCTGCACGATGATCACATCATGCTTGTCCCGGACTTTTTCGGTCAGGATGCGATCCTGCCCTGGATTGAGTTTGTGATCGCCGGTGCCCAAACGGCTGCCCGGCAGATGGCAAATGTGCCCGTAGGCCTTCGCGCCGAGCGGTTTGGTGACTTTGGTGAAATGGTTCGGTTCCATCAGTGTATTATCGGTACGTTCGGTTGTTTCAAGAAGTTTGGAAGCGATAATTCACCGGTGACGCTATACTTCTGACATCATGAACATTGTCACCTCCATCACCGGTGCCAGCGGCGCGCTCTACGCACAGCGATTTATTCAGGGCTTGGTGGCTGCCGGCGTAAATACGCACTTGGTCATCTCCCCACTCGGTCGTCGATTGCTTTACGATGAATTGGG
Source organism: Humisphaera sp. (assembly GCA_025351525.1). GTDB lineage: Bacteria > Planctomycetota > Phycisphaerae > Tepidisphaerales > Tepidisphaeraceae > JANXVV01. Next base: position 14,357 of record JANXVV010000316.1, read on the forward strand.
AATGGAGCACGTCGATCTTACGGCGTTGGCAGGCACGCCGGAACACAAAATCACGCTGTACAATTACAACGATGTCGGCAGCAAGCTCGCCAGCGGTTCTTTTCTGCACGATGGAATGGTGATCGTCCCGTGCAGCAGCAACACGCTCGCTGAGGTAGCGCACGGATTGGGCGGAAATCTCATCAGCCGGGCGGCGGCAGTGACTTTGAAGGAACGGCGACGATTGATTCTAGTTCATCGCGAGATGCCTTTGTCGCCGATGGACGTAAACAATTACAAAGCCCTGAGCGACGCGGGCGTGGTGCTGTGCCCGGCGAACCCCGGGTTCTATCTGAACCCAACCACGATCGCCGAGGTGGTGGATTTCGTCGCCGGAAAACTGCTGGATCTGGTGGGCGTCAAACACACGTTCGATACGCGATGGGATCCAAAGCGGGGAAAGTCGCACGCGGCTACGGTGTAAAGTTATTGCAATCGTGTCGGCAATGAAAATTAAACGCTCGGCATGATTTTTTCTTGCTTCTCGCTTTGCGGCTTAGCCTCTTCTTCAGTTAAGTTTGGCATCTTAGACATGGGAAACGTAAACCATTGACCGTCGACACTTCCATTCCAATCAGCACCGCTGGACGCGTTTCGCAAGCGAGACGGCTAAATAATAGGCTCGGCGCATTCGCGCGCGACATCAAAATCAGCCATACGATTTTTGCGATGCCCTTTGCATTGCTCAGCACATTTTTAGCGGCCAAGGGTTGGCCGAGACTTGGGCAGTTGGGTCTGATCCTGATCTGCATGGTCACCGCGCGCACGATGGCGATGGCGATGAACCGCCTGCTGGATGCCGAAATCGACAGCCGCAATCCACGCACGAGAAACCGCGCGATCCCCGGTGGACAACTTTCGCGAACCTTCATGGTCGGCGCGATCCTCATCTGCATCGCCCTGTTCATGGCCGCGACGGTTCTCTTCCGCACGATCTACCACAACCCATGGCCTTCCATTCTCGGCGCCCCCGTGCTTCTCTTCCTTTCCGCCTACCCATTCTTCAAGCGTTTCACCCGCCTGTGTCATTACTATCTCGGCATCGCCCTGGCACTCGCGCCGGTCTGCGCGTGGATCGCCATCACGGGTCGTGTGGCTCCCCCGCCGATTTGGATTGCGCTGGCCGTTGCCTCCTGGACGGCGGGTTTCGACATCATTTACGCCTGTCAGGATTACCGCAGCGACGTCGAACAAGGTGTGTTTTCAATCCCCGCGAAATTCGGCATCGCCCCGGCCTTGTGGATCGCGCGGCTCACGCACTTCTTCGCTTTTGCCATGCTCATCCAAATCGGTCTGTCAGCGCATCCGCCATTGGGTCGCCTGTATTTCGTCGGTGTCGGCCTGGCGGGAACGCTGCTCGTCATCGAACATTCAATCGTAAAACCGACCGATCTTTCAAAGGTCGGAATGGCATTTTTTACAATCAATGGAATCATCAGCCTGATCCTCGGTGTGTTGGGAATTGTCGATGTGTTGGGCTAGTGTTCAGTCACACTTAAAATATCGG
>JANXVV010000327.1 GCA_025351525.1 Humisphaera sp.
AGCAGTTCCTGGATGATCTCCTGTCGGGTGATGGGAACGACGCCGAATCGCTCGACTTCAAGCCCGCCGGCGACGTTGGCGAGGGTGACGCTCTCGGCCCAGGTCGCGCCGCCGGTCTTGGCGACGGCCAGCATCGCCAGCACCATGTCGCCGGCCCCGGTCACATCGTAGACTTTTCGCTCCTTGGTTTTCAACCATCGCCGTTCACCGTCGCGCGTGGCGAGATACGCGCCGTTTTTATCGAGCGTCAGCACGGCGGCTTCAAGATCCAGTTCGTGCAGCAGCCGTTCGGCGGCGATTTTATATTGATCGAGATGCGTCACAGGCAGCCCGGTGGCCTTCGTCGTTTCGGTGCTGTTTGGCGTGATGGCGGTGGCGCCACGGTACTTGCCGTAGTCGGCAATGGCGGCCGGATCGACGAAGACCGGGATCTGCCGGGCCTTGGCCAACTGAATGATTTGCTGACAGACCTCGTGCGTCAGCAGGCCTTTGTTGTAGTCCTCAATGCACAGCGCATCGGCCCCTTCGAGGGCGGCGGTGACGCGATCGATGACGCGCGCGGCGATGTGACTGTCGATGGCGGAGGCGTCTTCATAATCCAGCCGCAACATCTGCTGGGGATGGCGGTGTTGGGCCAGTCCGACGAGGCGAACCTTGCTGATGGTGGGGCGGGTCGATTCTTCGAGAATCCAGTTCGTGTCGCACTCATATTCACCGAGCAGTTTGCGAACCTGTCGCCCGGCTTCATCCTGCCCGGTCACGCCGATGACCCGCACTTCGGAACCCAGCACCGAAAGATTGGCGGCCACGTTTCCCGCGCCGCCGACGGCGCTGCGCTCATGGCGGAAGTGCAGGATGGGGACCGGCGCCTCGGGGCTGAGGCGTTCGGCGTTGCCGTAAATCGTGCGGTCGACCATGAGGTCCCCGACCAGAACGATCCGCTTGCGGGGCAGAGTCTCGACAAATTCAATTAATCGCGTGGACATGAAAGCATTGTAACGGAGCGTACGGCGGGAGGCACGTTCACATAAGAATCGAGGAGATTTTGCCACGGATGAGGCACGGATTTACACGGATAATGAATTGGTTCCCTACCTGCTCAGGATCGCGAGACACCACCCCGCCGCGCCCGCCGGAGAAGACCCATCGCGGCGATGGCCGGCATGCAGACGCTCGAAGGTTCGGGGATAGTGGTGAGCGTGGCGAGAGTGCCGCCGTAATTGACGGCGGCGGCAATCGAGATGAAGGCGTAGCCGGGCGGGGGGAGCAAGTGTTGGGGCGTCAGGAACTTAAAGGTCGTCGAGTTGAGACCGAGCTCGCCAAAGCTGTTGCTGCCCCACACCCAGAGGCTGCCGTCGGCGGAGAGGGCATAGCTGGAGGTGTACCCTGCGGCCACGGCGACGATGTCGTGCAGGTCGGCCACGTCAATTAGTTCTGGCGCGAGCTGATTTGTTATTCGTACCGTCCCCGAGACGGACGTCGCATTGGGCGATGGCGGTAACTGGATCGACCCGCTGCTGACGGCGTTCTTCCAGGTGCAGGCGCGGCTGGCCGATCGGAGCGGGCGAGACCGAAGCGGCGGTCAAGCAGTTCAACAAGCGGATCAAAGGCACCGAGCAATTCCGGTCGATCAATGGCGTCGAAACGATCCTGGGTCTGCGCAGCCTATGGTTCAGCCAAGACAATCGCTGGCAGAAATACTGGGAAAACCGCTGCGCCTATGTCAATTAGGACGGCGCGCCAGGCTTGCTGCACCCCAACGGCGGGACCGGCGACGAAGCCCAATTAGGATCGAGTCCGTAATCGCGTTTGAGTTTGGATTTAATACCAAGGTCGGCGCCGAACAAGGGTTTTGGAGGGCGGTCGTCCTCGACCGCCGCAGCGGCGGCAGGGGACTGCCGCCCTCCAAAAGCCCCGTTCCTACACCAAAACTCGCACGCGTTTTTCGTGTTGAAAGTGAAAAAGCGCGTGCCTTCGGCACAGCCGCTAAAAAATGACGGAAATCTGAACTTAAGGCCGTTTTGATAGCTCGAAACCAAGCCATCGTAAGGGTTAGTAGTGAACGCAATCACGCGCATCTTTCGCTGGCTACACACAACTCGCATCGTGCCGGCGAACCTATCCTTGATCCTACTTACCGCCCTCGGCGGGATGGTGCCACATAGCTACCTACGTTGCGACAAGGTAGAGACGAGCTTCAAATCGCTCTCCGTCGAGATGGTCTCCAGTCGCGGGTTTCTGGAAATTCGAGGGACGCTGCATCGCAATCCTTTTTATCGGCATCCCGCCCGCCGACTTACCTACGTCTCCAATGATTCGACTTATATCTTCAATAACTGGATCCCCTGGAACTACCATGAAGTGCGGTAAGAGCCGGATACCTTGCTGAGAGTCGTCGCACCCTCCTCTGCGCCAAGGGTGTAGACCAATACCCGTTCCCCGCCGATGACACCCCTGATCCATTCTATTCTCGATTGATTCTCAATGGTGCTTGTACCACCCTACGCCTCGGATGTCATTCCAGGAAGTAGTCTGGTGGCAGAGGAAGCACTGGTCCACCTTTGCGTGCATCTGCCCGGCGACCGTCATCGAGATCATCTGGAAGTGCATCATATAGTGGCTGGGCGGAGCCTGATGGCACTGGGCGCACGATTGGCCGGAGGTGGAGGGATGGCGGAATTCGGGGAGGGTCCATTTTTCGGTGCCGTGGCATTGGGCGCAGTCGGTGCCGAACAGACCGTTGTGGCGGTCCTCGGTCCGGTGGCAACTGACGCAGTTGAGCAGGGATTCTTCGCGGCGAAGCTGCGGTTGAAGCAGGGGGCTGTCGGGTTGCTTCAGCCAGTTGACGAGCGCATCGCGGGAAGGGTCGTGGGCAGCGGGGGATTTTTCGAGGTGCCGCAGGCCGATGCGGGCGAGGGCGGTGTGATCCATTTTGGTCGTACGCGGAACATTGCCCTGATGCTCGCGGTGGCATTCCACACACGATCCGATGTCGGCGTGGAAGGCGGTAGGTTGGCGTTGAAGAAGGGCCTTGTTGTCGGCATGGCATGGGATGCAGTTCTTGGCCTCGACACCTCGAACGGGCGTATGGCAGGCGGCGCAGTTGTTTTGTAGAAAGGCGTGGGGCGTCGAAAGTTCGCCGGGGGCGACCATCCGTTGCCAGGTTGATGCTTGGGTAAGGTGGATCGCAGGGTCAATGATGAGCTGGCGGCGATGGTGCGGGGAGAGTAGGAAGTACCCGGCCCCGAGCGCCAACAGCGCGAGGACTGCCACCGGAATCTTGCGGCTTAACTTCATGAATTCCACCTCAGTCCGAAATGGATCCCCGACCAGATGTGCAGGCCAAGCAGGAGATAGAGGAGGGCGGAGAGGATGATGTGCAGCGTGAGGGAGCGGGCAAACCAGCTCTTGAACAGCTCGTGCGTGCGGATCGCGTACTCCAGGTCGGCGACGGATTCGGCGATGCGGGTGACATCGCGGGCCGGGCCGCCGGTGGTGGAAAGATCGATCCCCAGCGAGGCGAGGCCGGCGGCAACGAAGCGGAACCTGGGAAGGGCCTTGGCCGCCACTGGCGCATTTTCGAGCGTGCCCCACGCGGCGTCCAGATCGCCTCGGGCCGTTTGGAGAAGGAGTAATTTGTCCTTGATCTCATGCGTGATGAAGGTGAGCAGATAGCGTGCGATGAACCCGCTGACGACGACGAGCAGCATCACCGCCGTCAGCGCGATGCCGAGCGGGCTGTTGAACTTGTGACCGGTGTGGATGATGGCGAGCAGAGGGCCGAAGATGCCCGCGTAGACGTGCAGAGTCATCAGCGACTGCAACGACACATGGGCGGTGATTCGGTCGTGTAGAAACGGAATGCGTTTGGCGATCGGGTAGGCGAGTGGGAAGAGCATGAGCGCCGCCCCCGCGAGGCCGAACGCCGCCCCGATGCCGCTTCCGGCAAAGCGCGGTGAGGTGTGGAATAGAAAGCCGAGCCAAGCGAGCAGCAGGAGGCCGAGGACACTGGTGAGGATGAGGCGTTCGCGTTCTTTCATGGGCTATGCCGCCACCGTGACCGGACCCCTGGGCTTGGCCTGACAGGCAAGGATGATCCCGTGGGTTTTGTCATCCGCATCGAGCGCATCCTGCACGGCCTGTTCCACCTCGCCGGAGGTCATCTTCACCTTGCACACGCCGCAGGTGCCGACCCGACAGGAGAACTCGATGCCGATGCCGAGTTCCTCGGAGAGTTCGAGAATTGTCTGCTCCGGGGGGCTGTCCCCTCTTTGAAGATCGAGATGGACCTTGGCAGACTTGTGGTTTTTCGAGAATGTCACCAGAGGCCCGGTCGCGGGAGCGGTGGGTTGGGCGGTGGTGCCCGGTTCGGACGGGATGGGCTTGGGGGTGCCGAACGCTTCGGTCTTCACTTGATCCGGCGGAACGTTCAGCTCGGTGAGGATGGCCTTGATCGACTCCATCTGGGAGGGCGGGCCGCAGACGTGGATCCGTCGCGAGGGTAAGTCGGGGACCGCACGGGCGAGCCATTCTTTCGTGATGCGACCGCGATCGCCCTTCCAGCCGGTCCCTTCGGTTTTGGAAATGGTGACGGCGACATGCAGCTTCGGATGGCGCGTCCGGAGCGCGGCGATTTCGTTCGCGAAGATAAAGTCGGACGGGGCGTGGCAGGTGTAAATGAAGAAGATGTCGCCGGGCCAGGACTGTTCGGTGAGATAGCGGGTGATGCTCATCATCGGCGTGATGCCCACGCCGGCGGAGATGAGTACGATGTGGTCTGACTCCTTCCCGGTAAACGTGAACTTTCCAACCGGGCCTCCCGCCTCGATGCGATCGCCCACCTTGAGCAGATCGACCATGTGACGGGAGATTGCGCCGCGCAGTTCCCGGCGGACGGTCAGGTCGACGTACTCACGCTGGTTGGGTGAAGATGAAATGGAGTAGGAGCGATTCATTCTCGCCCCGCCGATGGAGAACGCGAGGTTGAGGAACTGACCGGGGATAAACGTGAAAGGGAGGAAGCGATCGTTGGACGAGGGGAGGAGACGAAATGTTTTGACGCTGGGTGTTTCGGTGAGGATGCTTCCCACGCGGAGTTGGCCGCGCCAGTTCGCGGTGACGGGCGGCGATGAGGCTACCTCCGCAACAAAAGGCGGTGATTCGGGCGACGCCGCCGAACCTCCGGCGGGGGGAGAGGGAGGCGGCTTGCTCCCCGAGGGCGGCTTGTCATCCGAAGGGGGTTTCCCTCCGGCAAGCTCCGGTGCCGATCCCGGGGGCGGTGGTCCCTTGCCGGCCTCCATCCGCCCGAAGAGCGCTGCCGCGCGGCGCATCTTGAAGAAATACATCGCCAGCATGGCGAACGAGAACGCGATGAGCAGCGCCATCGTGAAAAGATGAAATGGCGTGACTCCGAATGGCCGGCGCGGGGTCGGGGCGGCGGCCGGCGAGAGATTCATCTCCTGCTTGAACCATGCCAGTGCGATCTCGCGCGGCGCCCTACCTTCGGCCAGCGTTCGGCGGGCCGCCACGCCGCTTTCAAATTGCGCGATCGCTTCACGCATTTGCGCCGTGGCTTCCTCCATCGCCGCGAAGTCGTTGGTGGGAATACTTTCATTCAGGCGGTTGACGCCCTGCCCCAGCAGACGGATGCCCGTCATCATTCGCTGGGCCGCCTGCTGTTCCACCTCGCGCCGCTTTTCGGGCGTCAATTCCGGCAGCGACATGAGGGAGGGATACAACTGTTTGGGTGGCGGCTGGCCCATGCCCTTCATCATCTCGGCCATGTTCCCCATGCCGGCCGCCGGCCCGACCCCCGCGGGCGGACCCATGCCTGCGGGTGGCCCGAAGTTGGTAGGCATCCCACCGGCAGGGACACCTGGAGACACACTGCCGGTGGACTCACTCGGGTGATGACTCGCGTGTTCTTCAGCCGTAATCTGAGCGGATGACCGCGAAGCCGCCAATGATAAGCAGAACCCTAGGGACACGACCGAAAGCAGTCTTTTTCGTTGGGTCATTTGCATCGCCTCAACCGCCGGCTCAAACATCCGCCCGGAAGGCTGTTACGCCTTCGCCGCTTTGAAGCCCAGCGTATCGACGGCAAGGATCATGGCATCGGCAGAGGTCTTCTGCGGATCGAAGGACACCCGTGCCGAACCTACGTTCACTTCCTCAACCCTCGTGCCGGGGAGAGCCTTGAGTGCGGTTGAAACTTTGGCCGCGCAGCCACCGCAATGCATCCCCTTGATCGATAGGTTCACGGTTTCCATGGGAGACTCCCGTTGAAGGGTCATTGATTGATAGGGTCGGTCGTTCGAATCACATAGGGACCATGCCCCCGGCAGGAACGGCGGCCGGCTGTGGAGGCTGCATACCGAGCAATGATTGACGCTGGCTATCCGTGAGAAGTTTTGCCGCGTCACCGACGGATCGGATGAACTCCAATCGCTCGTCGCCGCGCAACTTTTCCACTTCCCGAATCTTGGCCTCGACCTTTGTCGCATCCGGTTGGTCGGCGGCCGTCAGCAACCACAGTTCCTGCTCTGCGGTGTCGACCTTGCGTTGGTTGGCCGCCTTGGCGAGCAGTGACTTTTCCTTGATGCCGTTCAAGGCGGTTTGCTGTGCGACGGTAAGGGTGATGTGCTCGGCATGGTCCAAAAAGAAACCCGTGCTGCCGATGTGATAGAGGTGGGACGCACCGGGAAATCCGGGAAGGGCCGCAGTCATGGGGCCGGCACCGCCCATGCCTCCACCGGGCGGCATGCCCATCATCCCCATCATGCCGCCCATTTTTTCCGGGCCGCCCATCCCCGACATTCCACCGCTCGATCCGCCCGCCTTCATTCCGCCCATCTCCGACGCATCCATCTTCATGCCGGGCATCCCGGCGCCGCCCTGCTTCATGCCGGCCAACTCCGCGCCGCCGGGCTTCATTCCACCCATCATCCCGCCCATCATTTGCATCATCGCGCCCATCTCCTGCATCATGCCGCCCATGGGATTTGCCCGAACCGCCGGCCCTCCGCCCATTCCGGTCATTCCGGTCATCGCGCCGGGTTGTGTTCCGGTCATGCCATTACCACCTGATGCGGCGGTCGCCTGTCCCATGCCCGCAGTCGGGTTCCCGTGGCGAAGCGCCTCATCGAGCTGCGCTATCTTCGCCTTCAGGTCCTGAACCTGGTCCGCGAGTGCCTGCGACGCCGGAGCGGTGGCCGGGTGTTGATGGGTCGAGTGGTCGATCGGCATCGGTTGCGCCGGCAGATTGCTCACCAAGACGAGCGGCATCGCGAGAGCCGCCCCGCGACACCACGACCAGGAATCCAAGCCGCGCCACGTGGGAAATCGAGACAAGAGGTTTATCATTTTGCACCGTCCGAAAATGAAACAGTCGATACCGCCCCTTTAGCACTACAGCGCGACTTGCCGATTCGATGTTTCGGGGGGAGCCACGGAGGACACCGAGAACACAGAGGATTGCACAGAGAAGAGTTCGGATGTAGGACTGGGAGAGAGGTGGCATGGGCGTCTCGCCCGTGCATTTCTTCGGCCAAAAAGCACGGGCGGGACGCC
>JANXVV010000340.1 GCA_025351525.1 Humisphaera sp.
GGGGGGAATGACAGGCTCAGCCAACCGCCGGGATAGGGTGACGATCATCAACACCGGCGACGCCGACCTGGCCGGACCCTACGGCATCCGACTCTACGCCAGCCGCGACCGCACCCTGAACGGCGCGATCCTCGTCGGCACGCGCGGAGTGACCACCCCGCTGCCCGCCGGGGCCTCGGCCACCTTCGGGGTACGCACCATCCTACCGAAGGACACCCCCGCCGGAACCTACCATCTGCTGGCGGCGATCTCAGACGGCACCGGCCACCTCACCCCCATCGCCGCCGAGGATGCGACGTTTCGGGTAGGCCGGAAGCAGGTTGCCGCACCGGCCAACGCGCGACCGCCGAAGATGCTGGTCGGGGCGTTTACGCGTGCATCCCATTCGGCACGGCTGTGGACTTGAACCATGAAAGAGGTTCCGTTGAACCAGGTACAGACGGCCCGCGATGACGACTCTACGAACTACAAACGGAGAACGGGACAGGTCCAAATCGATACGAATTCCTTGCTTATGTTGCCACTATTCCGCTATTTCTTCCCAAAATCTGTCAGTATTGGACCTGTCCCGTTTTCCGATCCCCCTGGGCATTCCAAGCCTTTCGCGTTGGACCATCGACGAACTAAGAAAGCAGAGGCGTTTATGATGACGCGCACATCGAAATCAGGGTTATTGATGGAATCTTTGGAAGTTCGTCTGAATCTTAGCGGCACTGCCGACCTTCTACACACAACAAGCACGTTGCCCTCAGTTGAAAGTGGATTTCCGGCCGTGTCTGTTGGCACAAGAATTCTGCTCGCGACCCAGCCACAGATTTACGATTCGGCCACCGGGCAATGGTCAAGCTCCGTACCTCCCGTGCAAATGCAATTTACCGTGGCGGTTCGTGTTGGGACCAATGTGATCTTCGGCGGATACCCGCATGTCGGAACGTTCACCAATATCATCGAGATTTACGATACGCTGACAAAAAGCTGGTCGGTTGCGAAATTACCGGTGAAAGGCATTCTCACCGGCGGCGCCTCGTTTGGTAGCCGGACCCTATTGGTTAGCGCTAACCTCAAAGGTAGCTACGCCGTCTATTACGACGATATAACCAGACATGCAAGGTTGATCGCAAGCACGATCAGTGGCAAACCGATCGTTACCACAATTGGAACGGCGGCAATTATTTCCGGTTTGAACGGTCCACCATTGAAGTACGATCTGGTGACAGGCCAACATTCCCAAGTATCCGCGCAGCCATCGACGGACGGAGCGAACGAGAGTGCCACAATTGGAACGAATGGCATATTTATTAGCAGAGGGCACGTGGATGTTTATGATGCCATCGCCGATCGATGGGTAACTTCCGAGTCATTGCCGCTGACTGCCGCATCTAAGCCCGCCATCACCGTCGTCGGAACCAAGGCCTTAATTGCCATTGGAGATATTTACGATTCAACTAGCGACATTGTGGATGTCTATGATGTGACCACCGGCGGGTGGTCTGTCACGCACCTTGCCATTGCCCGTGGGGAACTCAGCGCAGTGACCCTCGGGAACCACGCGTATTTCGCTGGCGGTCTTACGGGCGCTTTGACACCCAGCCTTAAACAATATGACGCCGTCGACATCTACACCGACACCGCCCCCTCCGCCTTCCTCTCAGGCGGCCTGTCCGGCGACATCGGTCACCGCGACCAAGTCACGATCATCAACACCGGCGACGCCGACCTGACCGGACCCTCAACGGCGCGATCCTCGTCGGCACGCGCGGAGTGACCACCCCGCTGCCCGCCGGGGCCTCGGCCACCTTCGGCGTGCGGACCATCCTACCCAAGGACACCCCCGCCGGAACCTACCATCTGCTGGCGGCGATCTCGGACGGCACCGGCCACCTCACCCCCATCGCCGCCGAGGATGAGACGTTCGAGGTCGGGGGAAAGCAGGTTGCCGCGCCGGCCAACGCACGACCGCCGCAGATGCTGGCCGGGGCGTTTACGCGTGCATCCCATTCGGCGCGGCAGTGGACTTGAACCATGAAAGAGGTTCCGTTGAACAAACCGAAGACGGTCCACGCTGAGAACCCCACTGATGCGACCGCACTCCATGGAGTTGCAGGCTTTTAACCTGCATTGGGCATAGGGAACAAGGGTGATCGCACCGATCCCAAGTTCAACGGTGAGGCATGCCTCAATACCGTTCGCCGAAGAATGAAGCAAGCCTTTTGATTCGCCGGCGTATCCGGCTGCGGCCGTCGATCGCGCGGCTTCTTTTTCGGAAAGTCGAAGGCAGTGCGTTTGAGCACGCGCGGGTTCACGCGCGGACGGCGCGGCTCGATGACTTCCTCGGCCACCACCTCTTGCGCCAACCGCTCCCACCAGCATCGTTGCCGGCCCGGCGTGGTGCCGGCCAGCGGAGGGAGCACCTCTTTGGCCATTCGATCCACACCCGCGCCCCCAGACGCCGGCGGGCCCCGCACAGCGTGTTTCGCGCGGGAGTCGCCTGCCTGCCGGAGCAGGCCATGAGGCACCCTCAGGCCTGCCGCAGGGCGTCGGAGCAGAACAGTCCCAGGCCGATGTCCAGCCAGACCGCCAGTTCATCGGGACCACCGGGCAGTCCCTGGGATCGAAGCAAACCCCGGTTTTACGGGGGTTTACCGGTAGGTATACGGGTTCCAGTGGGCGATAAGGGATTCGAACCCCTGACTCCCTCGGTGTAAGCGAGGTACTCTAGCCGCTGAGTTAATCGCCCGGCTGGCGGGATTGTAACGGCGGATCGCCTGACCGACAATACGGCAGCGAAGTCGGTGTCAAGCCCAAGTTGGAATGTGTTGAACCGTACGCGCATCTCCCAAACCTTCTCCACCGGCGCTAAGACGCCGAGCCTGTCGCTCCGACCGATCCAGAAGCCGAGCCGTCTTAAAACACGTTCTCTGGCGCGGTAAGAACAGCGGCTTCACCTTTAACACATCCCGGCCACACTGACTCATCTTAATTGGGTGCTTTGAACAAGGTGGCATGGGCGCCTCGCCCATGCATTTCTTCGGCCAAAAAGCATGGGCGAGACGCCCATGCTGCCTTGCCTGCTCACCCTCCTGCTGCTCACCGGGTGCAGCTCATCCACCCCCGCCAACTGGGATGGCCCTCGC
>JANXVV010000342.1 GCA_025351525.1 Humisphaera sp.
TCGTCGATCGTCGCCGCACGGGCGGAGGACTGGCCCAAATGGCGCGGGCCCAATGGCGACGGCATCAGCCGCGAGACGGATCTGATGACGCAATGGCCCGCCGAGGGACCGAAGAAACTATGGTCGGTGAAAGTGGGCGGCGGGCATTCCAGCCCGGTGGTGGTGGGCGGCAAGGTGTTCGTCTTCGCGCGGGATGAGGATAAAAACGAAGAGGTGCTGTCGGCCTTCGGCGCGGAGGATGGCAAGCCACTCTGGCAGCATTCCTACGCCGGGGGCTACAACGCGCCGCCCGATCCTTCCTGGCAAGGCACCCGGGCCACGCCCACGGTGGAAGACGGCAAAATCTACACCTATGGCGGCACGGGCGATCTGATCTGTCGCGATACTGCGGACGGGAAAGAGGTCTGGCACCTCAACGTGCTCAAAGAGACTCACGCCAAGGCATTGGAATGGGGCGAAGCCTCCAGTCCGCTGATTATCGGCAATGCGATCTACGTGCAGGGCGGCATCGGCAAGGGCGCGGCGATCGCCGTCGCTGTGAACAAGGCGGACGGCAAAATCATCTGGACCTCCGAGGCCACCGGTGCCGCCGATGGTAAGAACAAGATGAAGGGCGGGACCGGCGGCGGCTATGCGGCCATCATTTTGGCCTCCGTCGGCGCCACCAAACAACTGATCGTGTTCGGCGGCATCGCCGTCTACGGAATGGACCCCGCCACCGGCAAAACGCTCTGGCAGGAACCGTGGCTGACGTCCTACGACGTCAACGCCACCACCCCAATCTATCTGGAGCCGAAATTGTTCATCTCCACCGGTTACGATCGCGGGTGCATGATGCTGGAGCTTTCCCCCACCGGCGCAAAAAAGCTGTTCGAGAGCAAGGCGATGGCCAGCAAGTTCCCCCAGGTCATCCTCGATCGCGGATACCTCTACGGCAACAGTGCCGGCGCTCTAAGGTGCCTGAACTGGGCCGATGGCAAAAAGGCATGGGAGATGACGAAACCCAAATCCGAATCGCTCGGCGAAGGCGGTTCGCTCGTCCGCTTCGGCGACTATCTGATCCTGCTCGGCGAGCGCGGCAGACTGACCCTCGGCAAGGCCACCCCGGAGGGCTACACCCGCATCAGCACCGTCGATCACATCGTCGAAGGCAAAAGCAATGTGTGGGCGGCACCCACCCTTTCCAACGGCAGACTGTATGTGAAGGGGCTTGAAGAGCTGGTCTGTCTGGATGTCCGTGGGAAATGAAAGTGATACGGAATTGACTGCTCGTCAGCTTGGAGCATGTTTAGGAACGCGGCTTGGTTCGCCGTAGCATGGGCTACCCGCCCATGATTTCTTGTGTTGAAAATCAAAAACATGGGCTGGTAGCCCATGCTACGGCAGAATCGGTCGGTTCGAAAATGGCCCCTCCAACAGAACGGTTTTACGCCCTGGTCTGGCCACAGTTGAAAGCGCTGGCCCGTCTGGCTCGGATTCTGGAACGCAGCGAGTCCGATGCGGACGATCTGGTTCAGGAGACGATGCTGAAAGCCTATCGCTCGCTCGATCGATATCGAGATGGAACGAACATCAAGGCCTGGCTGATGTCCATTCTGCGGAATACGCGGATCGACCGATTGCGGGCGAATCCGCATCAGGGAACGCCGCAAAGTCTGGAGTCCTTGGCCATAGAACCCATGGCAGCTGCGGAAGTGGGAGCAGAGGCCGATTGGGAAAATCCACAGGAGATTCTCGAATCGTTTTCGGACCCGGAGATCATTGGTGCCTTGCAGCTTCTGCCGGAAGAAATCCGGTTGACGCTGCTACTGGTGGATGTCGAGCGGATGGATCACCGCGATGCCGCCGGAGTCCTGGAGGTTCCCGTCGGCACCATCAAATCCCGCACACACCGGGGCCGGGCGATGCTGCGAGAGGCATTGCTGCCGTTGGCTAAAGAGAAACGGTGGGTGAAGGAGGGACGGCATGCTCGCTGATTATTGAAGGATGAACAACTGCACCTGACACGGCCCATGCACGCCGACCACCAGGTTCATCTCGATATCCGAAGTCTTCGACGGGCCGGTGATGAAGTTGATGTTGCCCGCGCCGCCATCCTTTGCCAGCCGATCGAACACATCGACCAGATCGGGCAGGAAGTTTTTCGGTTCCAGAATCGCGACGTGGATCGGCGGAACCAGCGAAAGCGAACGGCCATGTTTCGCCGACGCGCGGATCACCAGGCTGCCGGTCTCGGCGACGGCGTAGGTCACATCGGTCACGCCGCAGTCGTAGTCGTAGAGTTCATCGAGCGTCATTTGATCCCAGCGCTTCGCCTCAAACCCGGCGTGGTTGAGCTGCTTCACCACCTCTAATCCATCGAGCAATCTGGAGATCGGCAGGGCGATTTTGCGGCAGCCGGTCTCGCGCAGGAAGCCGATGAGATGGCCCATCAGATCCTCCACGTTGCACGCCGTGACGTGCATCTTGTTTTCCTCCGCCCGTTTGGCGAAGAGTTCCGGCAGGCCGATGTCGCTGTGGACGAGCCGGACCAGCGGCTCGGAGATCGCCGGAGGAATCGGCGCTTCCAGCAGCGGGCTGGTGCGACCGAGAGCGGCGGAGACTTTTTCTAAAACCGTCATGGTATCTTTCCTGGTTGTCAGTGGTCAGCAGTCAAGACAGCGCGCAGGCTTGCATTCACACCCGACTGCTCACCACTGCCTACTCGCCACTCGCTACTTCCCCCGCCACATCTCGTGAAACGTTTTCGCCGCCGGGGCCGGCATGTCGCGGATTTGGGTCCAACCGCTGCCGGGGAAGGGGACGCTCTTCACCCAGCCCGTCTTTTTCGCGCGACGGCGAAGCTCGAACTTCTGCATCGCGCTGATCGCGCCGTACAGGAACGGACTCTTGAGCGCCCACGCCCACATCCGATAGATCACCCTCTCCATCGGATGATTCAAATGCTGCGAAACGATGTCCTTCCGCATGTTGATCAGGTGCTTGGGGATGTTGATCTTCACCGGGCAGGCCTCGTAGCACGCCCCGCATAAACTGCTCGCCTGCGGCAGATCCTTGAAGTTGCCAAGCCCCTGGAACAACGGCGTAATCAGCGCGCCGATCGGGCCGGGGTAGATGCTGCCATACGCATGACCGCCGATCTTCCGATAGATCGGGCAGGCGTTCAGACACGCCCCGCAACGGATGCAGCGCAGCGTCTCGCGATACTCGCTGCCCAGAATCTCCGTGCGGCCATTATCCAGAAAAACCAGGTGAAATTCCTCCGGCCCATCCTTCTCCCCTTCCTGCTGCGGCCCGCCGAACAGATTCGTGTACACCGTGAACGGCTGACCCGTCGCACTGCGGGCCAGCAGCTTCAGCATCACCGCCAGATCCGCCAGTCGCGGCACCAGCTTCTCGATGCCGATGAGGCTGACCAGCACGCGCGGCGTGGTGATGCTCTGCCGGGCGTTCCCCTCATTCTCCACCACGCACACCTGCCCGGTTTCCGCCACCACGAAATTCCCGCCGGTCATGCCGAAATCCGCCCGACGGAATTTATCCCGCAGATAGACCCTCGCCTGCTTCGTCAGCTTCTCCGGATCATCCGTGAACGGCGTCCCAAAATACTCGGCAAAACTTTTCCCGATCGACGCCCGGTCCTTATGCACGATGGGCGACACCAGATGGCTCGGCTTGTCGTGGTCGATCTGCACGATGAACTCCCCCAGATCCGTCTCCACCACATCCATCCCCCGCGCCTCCAGGGCATGGGCCAGTTCGATTTCCTCGCTCACCATCGATTTGCTCTTGATGCAGCTCTTGCAATTCGCTTTATCGATGATGTCGAAAATAATCCGCTTGGCCTCCTCGCCCGTCCGCGCGAAATGCACCTGCCCGCCATTGCGCTCGACCGCCTGTTTGGTCTGCACCAGGTAATAATCCAGATAGTCCAGCGCATGCCCCTTGATGTCCCCCGCCAGCGTGCGCAGCCCCTCGGAGTCCGGCAGTTCCAGCAGCCGCAGTTGCCGCCCGGTGTATTGCCGCATGACCGCGCTGTTGATCGCCGTCTTCAACCGCTCATCCCCGGCGGCTTTGATGCTGATGGAATGGAAATCGAATTTCGACGCCTTCGCCTCGTCGAGAAAGTCCTGGGTGTGGGGATCGATCGTCTGGTGTTCGAGGGTGGAGGTCATGGTGGGGGATTGTACGCCGGAACGGGGTGAAGAAAAGGCGGGAGGTGCGGTGGATTCGCGGTTGTCGGGGGAAAGCGGAAAGATCGAAACCGAGGGGATCGACTCCCCTGAGTGTTTCCCCCCTTCGGGCTTTCTTCACTTTCTTCCGTTCGGGCTTTTTTCTGATTTCGAGTTTCCGACTTTTGGTTTCGGACCGCTGAAGAACGCCCCATAAAAATCCCCTCCGACCGCGTGGGAACGCCCCGTCCCGGAATAACAGCTTCCGCGCGTCGAATACGCGGGGTGGGCAACGGCATCCGACTCTCACAACGCCGCGTTGTGACAGTCGGATGCGGCGTTGTGACAGTCGGATGGGGCGTTGGGGGAGTCGGATGGGGCGTTGGGTGAGTCGGATGCGGCGTTCGGGGCCTCGTCGAACGGGGTGGAGGTGACGGACAACGCAATGACGAATTCACGAAATTCGAATTCACGAAACAATGACGAATGACGAATCACGAATGCATGCCGTGAGGAACGAAGGGACGAAACGGGGCCTTTGTTGCAGCCGTTCTTCCCTCTGAATTCCTTGCGCTTCCTCTGCGCTCCCGGCGTCTTTGCGCCCGCCTTTGTCTTTGGGCGGGCGGAAGAAAAAGACGGGCCGCCAAGACGCGAAGAGCGCAGAGGGGGACGCGAAGAATTCAAGCAGAGAATGAACCGCAGAGAGCACAGAGACGGCGGTCGGCGGGAGAGGGCGGACGGCGGACGAAAGGATTTGGCGCGTTTCATTTTCCGCAAGGCTCAATGATTAGAGGGGCGCAGGAACGCGAACCCGATCTCTGTGCTCTCTGTGGTTCAATCCTCTTTCTGCATGAGGATCGATGGAGCCGCCCCTTCGTTTCGCCATTGCTTCATTCGCGATTCGTCATCGATTCGCGAATTCGAATTTCGCCATTCGTGATTCTCCCCCCGCGCGATGCAGACCGGAGCGCGCACATCGCGCCGCCCCGCTCACCAGGACTCGATGCCAATCCCCATCGCCTCGGCCAGCAGTTCGGCGATGTGCTTCACCTTGGTGTCGACGCCCTGTCGATTGCACATCCCGCTGATGTTCATGGTGCAGCCGGCGTCGTTGCAGATCGTCGTCTTCGCGCCGGTGGCGGCGATGCAGGCGGTTTTGTCCTCGACGATCGCGCCGCTGATGGCGGGGTATTTGACGGCGAAGGTGCCGCCGAAACCGCAGCATTGGTCGGTCTTTTCCATCGGCTTGAAATCGACGTTGCCGATCTGTTGAAGCATCCGCACGCCTTCATCCTTCACGCCGATGCCGCGCAGGTGGCAGGTGTAGTGATAGGTGATCGTCTCGGGGTTTGGGAGTTTCAGCGTGGAGAGATCGACCTTTAAAACCTTGTCGAGAAACTCGACGAATTCGTAGGTGTTGTGGACGAGTTTCTGCATGCCGTGTTCCCAGGCGTGGTCGTGATCGAGCAACTGGGGGAAATGCTCGCGGACCATGGCGCAGCACGATCCGCTGGGGGTGACGATGTAATCGAACGGCTCGAAGACCTCGATCATTTTTTTCGCGAGTTCTTTGGCTTCGGGCTGGAAACCGTTGTTGAAGAAGGGTTGGCCGCAGCAGGTCTGGGCCTTGGGGAAGGAGACTCGGCAGCCGAAGTGCTCGAGGATTTTGGTGACGGCGACGCCGACGTGGGGATAGAACTGGTCGGTGAGGCAGGTGATGAAGAGGGCGACGTGGGGCATAGGGAATTTCGGTCAGTTTGGTTTCCGGGGCGCGTGCGGTACATTATTCCGGTTCAACCGGGAAAACAAGGAAACGGCATTGACGGAAGCAACCGAACAACAGGGGTCGTGGAAGGCGCGTTGGTGCTGGACGAGCAAGCATCAGCCGCGACCCTGGAACACCTACGCCTATTTTAGGAAGACCGTGACATTGGTCGCCGAGCCCCGGCGGGCGGTGGTGCGGGTGTCGGCGGATGCGCGCTACATTCTGTACGTCAACGGACGACGGGTGCATCAGGGTCCGGCGCGGTCGTTCCCCGAACATCAGAGTTTCGACACGATCGATCTTTCACAATATTTGGAAGTGGGAAGCAACACGATCGCCGCGATCGTGCATCAGTTCGGGGTGCCGACGTTTTTCAGCCGGTATCGGGATGCGAGCGGTTTTTTGCTGGATGGGGTGATCGAGTTGGAGGGGGAGTCGATCGAACTGCACACACCGGGGGGATGGTGGTGTCGCGAGGCTCAAGCATGGCGGAAAGAGTCGGCGCGGTTGAGTGTGCAGATGGGGTTTCAGGAACATTTTGACGCGGGCGAGGAAGAGGCAAATTGGATGCAGTCGGGGGATGCGGGCCCGGGCCAGGAGGGGTGGAATGAGCCGTGGATGGCGGGACCGGTGGGTTGTCATCCGTGGTTGAAGATGGAGCCGCGCGGGGTGCCGTTGCTGGTGGATCACGTCGAGAATTTTGTGGCGGTCGTCGGGCCGTTCAAAGGGGAGAGCGCTTCCGGGTATCAGACGGCGGCGGATGTTTATCATTTATCGAAACAGGAGCCGCGCAAAAAGGAGCGAAGCCCGGTCGAAAGAGCGCCTGCGATGTTGGCGGATGATGGAGAGGTGACGACGATCGCGCTGTCGACCGAATCGGAATTCGTGATGCTGGTGCTGGATTTGGGCACCTATCGAACCGGGCACATCGTGCTCGATATCGCCGAGGCGGCGGGCGGGGAGATCGTCGATGTGATCTTCAGCGATGAGGTGGATAAGACCGGTGCGCCGCTGCTGCTGCCGGGGGCGGCGGGTGAGCAGAAGATTTGCGAAGAGGCGCCGGCGTTTCGGTATCGCTGTCGGGCGGGCGCGCAGAGGTGGGAATCGTTTCAGTACCTCGGGCTGCGGTATGCGACGCTGGTGTTTCGGAATGTCGTCAAGCCGTTGAAGATTCGGCATGTGGCGCTGCGGCAGGTTCATGCGGGGGTGGAGAAAATCGGCGCGTTCGAGTGCGGCGACGAGCGGTTGAATCAGATCTGGGCCATCGCGCGGAACACGCAGTTGAACTGTCTGTTCGATGCGTTCGTGGATTGCCCGACACGAGAGCAGGCGCAGTGGTGGGGAGATGCCCACGTGCAGTCGCGCGTCACCGCGTATGCGTTCGGCGACTTCTCGCTGCTGGAGCGCGGCATCCGGCAGGTGGCGCAGTCGGCGGCGGTGGATGGATCGCTGCACGCGCACCCGCCTTCAGAGTTTCCGGGGCATCGGTTGCCGGATTTTATGATGAGGTGGGTGGACTCGCTGTGGGATCATTATTTCCATACGGGACAGATCGAGCTGGTGCGCGAGTGCTTGCCGACGATGCATCGGCTGTTCGATTTTTTCAATCGCCATGAATCGAAAAACCGGTTGATCGGCCAGTTCGACGGGTTCTGGGTGTTCCTGGACTGGGCACCCTTGCGCAAGGCGGATTACAGCGCGACGCTGAATCTGATGTATCTTCAGGCGGTGCGGAAGGCGGGCATGTTGTGTGGGATTGGCGGGGATCATGCGGGGCGGGTGCGGTATGAATCCGCCGCCGAAGCATTGGCAGGCAGCATTGACACCCACTTTTGGGATGCGGCGGGCAAAGTATTTCGCGAGGGATTCGATCCCGTCAAAAACAGCCCCACCGAAGAAGTGTCTCAACACGCCAACGCGTTGGCGATCCTCTTGAATCTGCACCCTGAAGCACACGTGAAGATCGCCCGCGATGTGCTGTTGAAACCGGCCCTGGCCCGGCGAAGTAAAGTGGTGACGGCTTCCCCATTTTTCTATGCAACGGTGCTGGAGGCGATGATGGAGGCGGGACTGCGGAAAGAGGTCGTTGAATTGATCGGTGTGAAATGGGGTGCGTTTTTGGATCGAGGGGCCACGACTTTCTGGGAGTTCTGGGATTCAAGCGGAAGCCGTTGCCATGCCTGGTCGGCTTCACCGCTCTATTTGTTGTCGCGGCAGATTCTCGGTGTGATGCCCGTCGAGCCGGGCTGGGCGAAAATCCGGATCGAACCTTTGATCGGCAAGCTCGAGTTTGCCCGGGGTGTCGTACCCACGCCGTTCGGACCCATCCGGGTGGAATGGGAAAAAAGTGGTGACGATCAATTGGCGGTTCGCATTGATGTCCCGGAAGGGGTTCAAGCGGAATTCGTCGATCCGGCAGGCGAAACCCGACTTTTAGTCAACGGGGCCAATGAATTTCATACCTAATCAATTCATTCCTCCCACATTCACAAAGCAAATTGGCGGTGAACCTTGATTTGATGCCACCGTAATAAGAATTGCTGGCAATATGCCATCCATTTGATAATGTTTTAAAGTCAGGTGGAACTGGCGATGAAGCATGTCATAGTATTACTGCTGCATAATCGATTTTTGAAGAGTCTGAGGGTCGCTAACGCGTACGGAGGGTTGATGAGGATCTGGAAGCTGATACTGAAGTTCGCCGTGTTGGCGACGATTGCATGGATTCCCGCGACGCAGGCGGTTTTGATCAGCCCCGGTGATGGGACGCAAAATACCACCCAACCCGCTGGTGCGCCCTCTTGGTACAATGTCGGCAAACTGTCGATCGGGGGTGGAGTGTACATCGGCAACGGTTGGGTGCTAACCGCCGCCCATCTGGATCCCGGCACCAATCATGCCATCACGTTCTACACCAACACCGGCCTGCCCAATGATGGTTTTCCCGGGAGCGGCACGACCTATCAACTGGATACCAGCCCGGCCGGTTTTCATCGGTTGACCAATCCTGACAGTACTTCTACCGACCTGGTGCTCACGCGAACTCTGACGGATCCAGGCTTGCCTTCGCTTACCATCCCCACCGCCACCCCGGGCAGCGGCACCGCCATACTTCTGGAAGGGCTCGGCGTCAACCGGGGCGCGGCTGTTCAATACAATGCTGCGTTCAACGAAGTCCCCTCCGGCGGCACGTATTCGGGATACAAGTTCGTCCCGAACGACAATGAATTCGGCAGAGTTTCCAAGCGCTGGGGCACCAGCGCCACCACCCCTTTTGGCGCGTCGACCACCAAGGTTGAAAATAACATTCAGAACGCCAGTTTTACCACGGTGTTCGGTTCTACGTTCCGCTCTCCCACCAACAGCCCTACTTCCAGCGAAGCAATCGGAATCAGCGGCGACTCGGGAGGGGCGATTTTCTCCTCCATTTCGCCCAACACCCTGCTCGGCATCATGCTCTATCAGACCACCTTCGCCAACCAACCCGCCGGCACCGCCCTCTACGGTGACGGCACAGAAGCCGCCAATCTCGCAACCTACGCCGCGCAGATTCAGTCGATCGTTTCCACCCCCGAACCGGTAACCGGTCTGGTTCTACTGGGTGGTCTTGGAATGCTCCTGAGGCGTACACGTCGAACATTGATCCGTTAAAGCAATTTTGAAATGCGCATTCTCATTGAAAAAGCTCATGGAACTCATTCCATGAGACTCTGCGATTTCGAGGTGTACTTATTCACTCCAACGATTCACGAACGAGCGAAGTGAGAATTTTTCAGGTTTTTTAAAACCTGATCGCTGTTCAATTGCTTCCCTTTTCCACCGGCATGGTCTCCCGCTCCCAAGACCGATAGTGGACCGGACGCGACAAATCCGCATTCGGAACCGACTTTCGCGCCAGATACAGGCTCGTCTCACCCAGAGCCCTCGGCCCCCCCACCGCTCGAAACAACCCCGCCAACGGTGCCAGCAGAACTTTCTGCAACGGTCCGGCAAAGCTGCCGGCGGTCACCGCGTCGACCAGTTCAAAACCGTTCTCGGCCATCGTCATGCGCATCGCATCGTAGGTGATGGGTGAGATATGCCGCTGCAACCGATAGTTTCTCTCGCCAAAACCCCAATGTTCCCCTTGGATCGCGAACTTCAGTCGGCCATGCCAAAATCCAATGTTCGGAACCGTGATGCAAAGCAACCCATCATTCTCCAGCAGTTCAAACGCCTGTTGAAAAAACTGGCGCGGCGAGTCGAGATGTTCCAGCACATCCGAACAGCAGATCAAATTGAACTTGCGATCGTACAATGCCGCGAAGCGCGTGTTCAGATCGATGCGGCGGATCGGCACATCGGCCAACTTCAATTCGCTGATGTCGAGGTCGATGGCGTTGAGATCCCCGAACCCCGCCTCGCGTAACCGCGCCAGCAACGAACCTGAGCGCGCACCGCAATCCAGCACCCCTTCACGAGCCTTCATATGCTTCGCGATCAGCTTCACCGCCGCCGTATGCGTGCCAGGGGCGCAACCGACGATCATACCCTTATAAAATTCCATCTCCCGACGCCATAGTGCAGCCATGTGAATCTCGTTCTTCGTGAAAAGCATTATCAGACCAGGAGCCGGAATTAAAAGATCGATCGCTCCCCGCAACGAATCGGACGCGGCGCAGGATCGACAGAACCTTAAACCATCGGCCAAATCACCGGGGTTCGAGACAAAAAACAGACCATTGGCCTTGGAGTGTGTTTAAGAATACGGGTAGGCTGTCGCAGCATGGGCTACCAGCCCATGTTTTTATATTTGAACGCAAGGAAAACTTGGGCCGGTAGCCCATGCTACGGTGAACCATTTTCCCAAACACGCTCCTGATCCGGCTTTTGAATAAGCAAGTACCTGACAAAAAATCTGCCGATTCTTTGGAACTCATGCAAAAGTAGTTCAGTTTTGTTCAGTTTTGTTCACTCATGATGCGAACGATGAGTTAAGAAACGAGTGCGGGAATGGCGTTCATCGCGCCCTACGCGAATGGATCGTCCTCCGTTATAACCCAATGTCGATGACGGAGATCGAACTCTTATTACTCGGCACGGGCACCAGCGCGGGTATTCCGATGATCGGTTGCCATTGCGAAGTCTGCACGAGCGCCGATCCACACGACCGGCGTACGCGGCCTTCGGTGGTCATCTCCTACCGAGATCAGCGCGTGCTCGTCGACACCACACCGGAGCTGCGGCTTCAATGCGTGGCGCATCAGGTCGATCAGGTCGATGCCGTCGTCTTCACCCATGCCCACGCCGACCACATCATGGGTCTTGATGATGTGAGGCGATTCAATGTCATCAAAGGCGGGCCGCTCGATGTTTGGGCCGATGCCCGGACGCATTCCTCCCTTCAGCAATGCTTCGGTTATGCGTTCCGCCCCCCGGATCCGGCACAGCGCGTATTTCGACCTCATTTGCGACCGCACACGATCGACGGGCCCTTTCAGTTGGGCGAGGTCGAATGGACGCCCGTCCCTCTGCTGCATGGCCGGATGCCGGTGCTTGGGTTTCGCGTCGGGCATTTGGCTTACTGCACGGATGTCAGCGAAATCCCCGAAGCTTCATTCGCACTGCTGCAAGACCTGGATGTTCTGGTGCTGGATGCCTTGCAGTGGAAAAAACACCTCACCCATTTTTCCGTCGATGAAGCCATCGCGGCGGCCAGGCGAATCGGCGCGAAGCAAACTCTCTTTACTCACATCGCCCATGCCTTGTCGCACGAAGTCACCAACGCGAAACTTCCCGCGCGAATGCGCCTGGCCCACGACGGGGAACGGGTGACGGCCCGCGCTGGAAAGGTTCGATGAAACGATACAAAGCCATCCCCGAATTTTACGATGCCGAATCCGCCGACATTCAAATGCTGGAACACGACGTGCCGTTTTTTCTCGGGCAAATGCCCAGTAAACGGCAGAGCGTTCTGGAACTGGCCGTCGGCACCGCGCGGGCCGCGATCCCCATCGCGCAGGCGGGCCATCGCGTAACCGGGATCGATTGCGACCGCCGCCTTCTGGCGATCGCCGGGCAGAAGCGCGAGGCCGTAGGATTGAAAGATCGGGAACTGACGCTGCTGCCCGGCGACATGCTGGCTTTCGATCTTGCCCGCACGTTCGACTGGGTTTGCATCTTCTTCAATACGCTGCTGGCCTTCCCGACCCTGGATGAGCAGGACCGCGTATTGCAGGCGGCGCGACGACATCTCAAGCCGCAAGGGAGGTTGTGGATCGACATCTTCCAGCCCGATCTCGCCCACCTCGCCCGGCCGACGGACATCGGGCTTGACCCGCGGATGTTTCATGTGCCGCAACTGAATCGGACCATTTTCCAGACGACCGATGCCCGCCGTGATGTGGCGAAGCAGATTCAGGAAATCACGTTTCATTATTCGTGGTTTGACGACTTCGGCGAAGTGCATCGCCGACAGAATCGGTTTGCGATGACGTGGATTTTCCCGCGCGAATTGGAACTGCTCCTGGAAAGAAACGGATTATGGATCGAACGATTGTGGGGCGATTACGACGGCAGCGCGCTGAAGTCCGAGTCCCCGCGAATGATCGCCCGCTGCCTGAAAGCGTGAGACCGAATGATTGGCCCCGATTATTTAGCCGTCTTGCACGCGAGGCGCGTCTTCGACGGCTTCCCCGCCGGACGCGCCTCGCAAGCGAGACGGCTAAATAATTTGGAAAGCCCCCGTTTAGCTTTTGTACCGCTGTCGGGTCGAATACAATTCGGGAACGTTTAACCCAGGAGATTCCAATGAGCGATACAAATACCGCACCCGTCAATCAGGGACGTCCGCAGACCGCACCGCAGACTGCCGCCTCCACTGCCCCGGCCATCCAACGGCAGTTCGTGAGCTTCGCATTTTACCGGCTCGATCCGGCATTCCGTCGGTTGAGCGCGCAGGAGAAGCAGGCGGCTCGCGAGGAATTTGCGGCGATTTTCGCCACCCCGCAAAAGGGCCTGATGTGCCTGTCCTACAGCACTGCCGGTTTGAAGGCCGAGACGGATTTTCTGCTCTGGCGGATCTCCCTCTCCGCCGACGATTTCCAGACGCAGACCGCCGCGATGAATCGATCGAAGCTCGGGGCGTATCTCACCATGCCGCACTCGTTCCTATCGATGACCAAGCGCAGCATGTATCTCGACAAACTCGATCCCTTCCACACCGCCGAGAGCCGCACCCACATCATTCCCGGCAAGCGGAAATATCTGTTCGTCTACCCGTTCGTGAAGACGCGCGACTGGTATCTTCTCGCCCCTGAAAAACGGCAGGAAGTGATGGACGGCCATATCCGCGTCGGCAATGAATTCCCGAGCGTGAAGTTGAACACGACCTACAGTTTCGGGCTGGACGACCAGGATTTCGTCGTGGCTTTCGAGACCGAAGAGCCGAAGGATTTTCTCGATCTTGTGATGAAGCTGCGCGAAACCGAAAGCAGCAAATACACCCATCGCGATACCCCGATTTTCACCTGTGTTCAGATGCCGATGGACCAGGTGCTCGATCAGTTGTTTTGAGGCCGGATTTCGCGTCGATGTCAACTTCATCACCTTTTAGCGGCTGTGCCGAAGGCACGCGTTTT
>JANXVV010000212.1 GCA_025351525.1 Humisphaera sp.
CGGAGGCGGGCTTTAACGCGCCAGAGACCTTCGGCCACTTCCGGCAAATCCTGCTGCGCGTATGATATCCCGCTTTTCATGCGTCGTGTGTGTGCGGAACGCACATGACGACTCGGAGTACCGCGACCTGTGGCACCCACACCATTAGCATGGGCGGACTAATAGGGTAGGTGTGCCTGCCGCAGACCGCCATCCACTTCACGACAAACCCCCGCCCCGCCAAAAGATCGCTCCGATCGAGGTCGCCCCAAAAGAGAACCGCCGCGTTGCGCCCCCTCCGCCATCGCACCTCTCGGCGCGGCGGTGCGGGCGTAGGTTGCCCCGTCCGGTTTCCTTCCCCGGAGGTGGGGGTTCTCCACGGCATCGCGGTTGAACCCACCGGCGCAGCGCAACCCGTGGACCCGGACGCGCCCCGCGCGGCGCGAAGGCCCGTGGATCAGTCCTGCAGGGTCCGCACACCCGATATGGGACAAGAGGATTGAACCACAGAGACCACAGAGGGCACAGAGGAAGACAAGGGGAGAAAAGCCGGATCGGAAGAATTGAATTTCTTCCTCTGGGCATTTCTCTGTGCTCTCTGTGATCTCTGTGGTTCAATCCTCTTTTTATTTTTTAGGCGGATAGCAGGTAGGGTCCGCAGAGTACTGCGGACCCTACAAGACTTGATTTTTGGGTGCTGCGGGACGACTGTGTGCCGCTTTGACGCAGGCCACAACCGGCGGCGGATGCGAATGGAAGTCAAGCAAACAAACTCACAGCCTTCGACCGCCGCAGCCTCCTCCGCCGCAGACGCGACCGCGCCCCAGTTGAACTACGCGCCGCCCCGGCGGTTCGGCCGGCTGCGCCGGTGGATCGGGCCGGGATCGGCGGGGTTCTTCGCACTGGTTCTGATGCTGGCCGGGGCGGGGATGTGGGGGGCGTGGAAGTGGCGGTTGAAGGCTGACGAGCGGGCGTTCAACGAACGGGCCATGGTTGTGGCAGGCTTGGGAAGGATTTCGTTCACGCGCCCGCCCAACGTCGCCGCGCTACGGCATCTGGCGCGCCTGCCCTGCCCGAGCATCGTCGTTTTCGACTTCGACGGCTCGACGGAAAACAGCGCCGTGCGCGCGTATCGGGAAGGGCGATGGCCGAAGACGATTTTCCTATCGTTTGGCCCCGAGGTGGATGTTGACGCGTGGCTTTCGGAACTCGCCCGCCCGGACAGCGGCCTGAAGGCCCTTGCTTCGTTGGACCTCAGGTACACTTCGGTGACGGACGCGGGCCTGAAGGCACTCGCCCGCCCCGACAGCGGCCTGAAGGGACTCGCCACGCTGGACCTCTTCGGCACGCAGGTGACGGATGCGGGCCTGAAGGAACTCGCCCGCCCGGATGGTGGACTCAAGGGACTTGCCACGCTTCACCTCGGCGGCACGCAGGTGACGGATGCGGGCCTAAAGGAACTTGCCCATCCGGACAGCGGCCTGAACAGGCTTGCCACGCTGTACCTTTATAACACGCAGGTGACGGATGCAGGCCTGAAGGAACTCGCCCGCCCGGATGGGGGACTCAAGGGACTTGCCACGCTTAACCTCGGCGGCACGCGGGTCACGGATGCGGGTGTCGCCGCGTTGAAGGCCGCACGGCCGGGTCTGAAGGTCTATCCATGATTCAGCTGGTAGGGTCCGCAGTACGCTGCGGACCGATTCGTTTCGGACGCCGAACGGTCCTACGGGAGGGGAAATCAGAAACTCGAAGTCAGAAATCAGAAAAAAGCTCGAACGAGGAAAAGCGAAGCTCGAAAGAGGATGTCTTTCGAGCTTTCTTCATTGGTCCTTCGAGCTTTTTTCTGATTTCGAGTTTCTGGCTTTCCATCGATCCGCGCGGCCCACAGCTCGCTCCGATCGAGGTCGCCCCAATAGAGAACCGCCGCCTCACGCCCCCTCCGCCAAGCGAATCCACCCGCGCGGCGGTGCAGAGTTATGTTGCCCCGTCCGATGTCCTCCCCGGTGAGAGGGGTTCAAGTGCGATGGAGCGAATGAACCCACCCACCGGGGAAGGAAACCGGACGGGGTAACACACATCCGCACCGCCGCGCGAGTGGGCGGGTTGGCCGTGGGGCGCTCGGCGGCGGTTCTCTATCGGGGCGACCATCATCGGCAGGTAGTGTCCCCAGTACGCTGCGGACCGATTCGTTTTGGACGCCGAACGGTCCTACGGGAGGGAAAATCAGAAACTCGAAATCAGAAATCAGAAGAAAGCTCGAACGAGGAAAAGCGAAGCTCGAAAGACGATGTCTTTCGAGCTTTCTTCCTTTGACTTTCGAGCTTTTTTCTGATTTCTGATTTCTGATTTCCAGTTTCCAGTCGACCGCGAGGGGACTCAGCGCTTGCACCTTTATTTCCCATTCACTCCGCTTCGCTTAGAATCCCCGCCGGTCCAGCGCCACTTTTTAAACGCAGCACGATTCATCCAGAAAGGTCCAGAATGCCCGCCACCTCCGTCAAAGAATTGAAGACCCTCACCGGCAACGTGAAGAAGGCCACCGAAGCGGCGCTGGAGGCGGGGGAGGGGTTGCTGCGGCTGGCCCCTTGCTGGGTGCCCCGCTCGTTTCTCCAACCAGGCAAGCGCCTGAAGCTCGATCCGAAAGACCTCTATGCTTTTGGCCTGAATCGCGGCGGCATTGATGAGCGATGGTTTGGGTCCACCACCGTCTGCGCCAACGACAACCGCACGCCGGATGAAGGGTTGAGCTATGTCATTCATCAGGGCGAGCGATTTCAACTGAAGGAAGCCGTCGACGAGTTGGGCGGCAAGATCATCGGGGAGGCGATCTATTCCAAGTACAAGAAATGGCCGGTCTATTCCAAGTTTTTCGACAACATGGGCCCGATTCCGCATCACATGCACCAGAGTAAAGCGCAGGCGGCGCTGGTCGGGCAGGAGGGCAAACCGGAGAGCTATTATTTCCCGCCACAACACAACGCCACTGGAAATAACTTCCCCTACACGTTCATGGGTTTTGCCCCGGGCACGACCAAGGCGCAGGTCCGCAAAACGCTTGAAGATTGGAATAAGGGAGACAATGGCATCCTCGATCTCTCTTATGCTTTTCGCCTGAAGCCCGGCAGCGGATGGTTGATTCATCCGTGTATTTTGCACGCCCCCGGTTCGCTCTGCACCTACGAGCCGCAATGGGGCTCGGATGTGTTCGGGATGTATCAGTCGCTGGTGGAAGGCCGCGAGGTGCCGTGGGCGCTGCTGGTGAAGGACATGCCGAAGGAGAAGCATCAGGATCTGGATTTCATCGTCGAGCAACTGGATTGGGAAGCCAACGTCGATCCGCACTTCAAGGAGAATCATTATCTCGAGCCGATCGTCCATCACGGGTCGGCCACAGAGGGCTTTCTCGACAAATGGATCGTCTACGGCAAAGTCCATGGTGAGCAGCTTTTCAGCGCGAAGGAACTCACCGTTCTCCCCGGCCAGAAGGTCACGATCAAGGACAACGGCGCCAGCAGCGTGATCTGCGTGCAGGGTGAAGGCCGGATGAACAAGCTGAAACTGAACAGCCCCAAGATGATCGGGTTTCACGATCTGACGGAGGATGAAGTGTTCGTGACGGAGTCGGCGGCAAAGTCGGGCGTGACCTATGAGAACACATCGGGCGTGGAGTCGTTGGTGATGCTACGATACTTCGGGCCGGAGGTGAATCCGGAGGCGCCGGTGATTCGGTATCTGGGGGGAGTGAAGTTGTAGAGGATTCGTGAAAAAGACGTTGAACCGTAACCCTTCGCGCCGGAGTAAACAGGATGCGAGAGAAGCATGACTAAAAGCCCCTTTCCCGGCATGGATCCGTACCTGGAGCGCCATTGGCGGGACGTGCATGGCAGTCTGGTTTTCCTCGCGAAAAAGGCTTTGCAGGCACAATTGGGGGAGGGGCTGATTGCGCGGAGTGAAGAACGGTTGATTGTCGAGGAGGCCGGCGAAAACGCGCGTTCGATTTATCCGGATGTACGCGTGGTGGAGCATGGATTGCATGGCCCGCTCGCGATGCCGGAGTATTCCGGAATTGCGGTCGCTGAACCCTTGGTTCTGCAAGTGGAGAGTGAGCCGTTGGTCGAACGGTTCGTGGAAATTCTCGATACTTCAGCCGGCGGTCGAGTGGTGACGGTGATCGAGTTCATCTCGCCCACTAATAAGCGTCCCGGTGAAGGGCAGCGTCAGTACCAGAGAAAGCAGCAGGAGTGCATGGACGCCGGAGTGAACCTCGCAGAGGTTGATTTGACACGGCAAGGCGATCGGAAACTTCTGGTTTCGCGCGGGCAGATTCCTCTGGCGGCGCGCGCGACGTATCAGGCCTGTATTTATCGCGCCTGGTTTAAAGGGCGATCCGGCCTGATGGGTCAATACGAACTCTACGGGCTGCCGCTGCAAAACCGTCTGCCGGCCATTCGCATCCCGCTGCGCGAACACGATTCGGACGTCGCTCTCGATCTCCAATCGCTGGTGAACGATGCTTACGAGGCCGGCGGCTATGGACGAACGCTGAATTATCGCGAACCGCCGGAACCACCGCTTGCCGCGGAAGATGTCGGATGGGCGGAACATCTGCTTGCGTAGATACCCCCTTGATTAAAATTGGCTGTGAAACATGGGGCATTCGTCCTCGTCCTACGGTTAGATTGAACGGAGCATTCCTTCTTGAAGATTCTGATCGCCGTCATCCTCACGCTTGTTCTGGCCTTTGGCAGTGTCTGGGCCTGGAACCGCTGGTCGGGCAAAATGGCCCCGGCCCAGGCGGAGCCGATCACGGTGCGCGTTGACCCGGCACGGCGGGAGGATCTGGTGGAGATCATCAGCGCCCCCGGCACCGTGCAGCCGCGCACCAAGGTGTCGATCAGTGCCAGGGTGTCGGCGAGAATCGCGGAGTTGCCGCATAAAGAAGGTGAGATCGTCACCAAAGGCGACCCGACCGCCACGCCGCCCAAGCCGGCATCGTTGCTGGTGAAACTCGATTCGAAAGATCTGGAGGCGGCGCTGCGAACCGTCAAAGCGCGGTTCGCCGCCCAGCAGGCCAGTGTGAAAGTG